>NZ_RZSN01000119.1:0-19117 GCF_003997315.1 Mesorhizobium sp. M1A.F.Ca.IN.020.04.1.1 | reverse complement strand
TGACTCGCGTCATCGACGGCGGCCCGCCGCTGGTCAGGCCGAATGCCGCCGGCAGCGCCGACACATTGACGCCCGGCGCCATGTCGCGGCAGCGGGTCGGCACCGGCTTCCTGACCGGAGTGCGGGTGATCGACATCTTCACGCCGCTCTGCTTCGGCCAGCGGCGGGCCGCCGTCGATGACGCGAGTCAAAGCATCGATGGCGCGCCCGCGCCAGGAAACATCCGGCGCGACCGCGAGTGGGCCGCGCCGGAAAACGGTGTCGCCGATGCCGGCATCGGCGTGGCGCTCGAACGGCGCGACCACCACCTCGTCGCGGCCTATCCTGACGATCTCGCCGCGGCGCGTGCCGGTCTTGCCGCGCTGCTCGACGATGTCGCCGAGCCTGGCAATGTCCGAAAGGCCGCGCACCTTGTAGTGAGTGGGCGAGATCTCGACGACGCGGCCGCCGCGGCTGAGCAGCGTTTCCGGGTTGTCGAACCGCCGCCAGATGCGTTCGAGCGCGGCCAGCCGATCCGTGGGACCGGCGTCTGCAAGCTTCTCAGGCGCGCGGAGCAGGGACGAGCCGTTCGCCATCCCGTTACTTGTCGCCGAGCGTCTTGATCGCATCGTCGGTGGACGAAGCACTCTGCCGGATCAGCGCAGCCGTATTCTCGAAGGCGCGCTGCACCTGGATCAGCCGGGTCATCTCCAGCACCGGATTGACGTTGGATTCCTCGAGAAACCCTTGAGCTACGCCGACATCGGAGCGGTCGGTGACCGGTTCCGGGGTCCGCGCGGGAACGATGCCCGAATTGCCGTAGCGGACGAAATTGGCGCCGGGATCGAAATCGTAGAGGCCGATGGCGCCGACGAGCTGGTCGTTTTGGCGTAGCGAGCCATCGGCGCCGGCCTTCGGCGGACCGTTGCGCGGATCGAGCTGGATCGGGGCGCCGCCGCTGTCCAGCACCGGATAGCCTTCGATCGACATCAGCTCGCCGTTCTCGTTCATGGAGAAACGGCCGTCGCGGGTCATCACCGTGCCGGCCGGCGTCTCGATGGCGAACCAGGCGTCGCCTTGGATGGCGAAATCGAAAGGATTGCCGGTTTCGGTCAGCGAGCCGTGCGCGCTGGAAAGATAGGTCTTGCCGGAGGATGCGAAGGATACCGACTTCGGCCCGGTGCCGGAGACCACGTCCTCGAATTTCACGCCGGTGGCGCGAAAGCCGATGGTCGAAGCGTTGGCGACATTGTCGGCGATGGTGTCGAGACGGCGTTCGAGCGCAATCTGCGAAGATAGGGCGACGTAGAGACTGTCCTGCATGGTGTTCTCAGAACTTCAGCTTCTGCATGGCCATCATCAGATCGGTCGAGATGCCGACCGTGGTCGGCTGCGCGAACAGCACGCTGACCGAGGTCACGGCAGTGGTCGTCGGGTTGTTGATCTCCCACAGGCTGGTGAAGCGGGTAAGGAAGGTGTTCAGCTTGTCGGGATCCTTGAAGTCGGCGATATCGAGCTTCTGCTCGAACATCTGCGCCTGCTTGTCGATGTCGGCGGAGGCGATGGAGTCGGGCAGGCCGAGAGCCGTGCGCACCACGCTCGAAAGGGCCGTGTCGGCGAGCACGTCATACCAGCTGTTGATGTCAGGCGCCTTACGCTGGAAATAGAGCGCCAGGCGCACGCCCTGATTGGTCTCGCCGGCATTCTCCTCCAGCGTCTGGCGCATGTATTTGTCGACCGCGCCTTGCTGGGCGGAAGGGTAGAGCGTGGCGGTCGAGCCGTAAGCCGCAAAGTTGAACGCTTTGACGAAGTCGGCGTAACGCTTGTCGCTCAGCTTGTTGGCGAAGCTGTCGGAGTCGGACACGCCTTCCTTGAGCGCCTTGACCATGAAGGCCTTGGCATAGGCCATGTCTTCCAGCCCGTACGCCTTCATCGCGTAGTTGAACAGCCGAGTGTTGTTGACGAAATCGTCGATGCTTTTGACGTTGCCGATATTGGCCAAATAGTAGTCGGTGTCACGCTTCACGACGGGCTGCGACTCGACCTGGTCGATTGCCTTTGGGATGTCCTTGGCGATGAGCTGATAGCTCGTATAGGTGTTCAACATCTGCGCCTCCGGCCGAAGCTTTCCGGTGACGATAGCGATGCTTCCTTGTGCGAGGCTGAATCGGTTCCGCATCGCGATTCAAGCCTCACACAAGGCACGAGGACTATCCCTGATCCTCGACGTGACATGCGGAAGGACCTGTCGTGGGTATTCTGATCGGACTTGTGGTGACGCTTGGCTGCGTGCTCGGTGGCTTCATGGCCATGGGTGGGCATCTGCATGTGCTGATCCAGCCTTGGGAAGCGGTGGTCATCTGCGGCGCAGCGCTCGGCACTTTCCTTGTCGCCAACCCGATGAAGACGGTCAAGGACACCGGCAAGGGCATTCTCGAGGCCTTCAAGCAGGCCGTGCCGAAGGAGCGCGACTATCTCGAAACGCTTGGCGTCCTGCACAGCTTGATGCGCGAGTTGCGATCGAAGTCGCGCAGCGAGGTCGAGGCGCATATCGACAATCCGGAAGAGTCGGCGATCTTCCAGGCGTTCCCGACGGTGCTCAAGAACCACGACCTGACGCATTTCATCTGCGACTATTGCCGCATCATCATCATCGGCAATGCGCGCTCGCACGAGATCGAGGCGCTGATGGATGAGGAGATCCAGACGATCCGCACCGACAAGCTGAAGGCCTATCACGCGATGGTCGCGGTCGGCGACGGCCTGCCGGCGCTCGGCATCGTCGCGGCCGTGCTCGGCGTGGTGAAGGCGATGGGCGCGCTCGACCAATCGCCGGAAATTCTCGGGGGGCTGATTGGTGCTGCGCTCGTCGGAACCTTCCTCGGCATCTTCCTGTCCTATGCCGTGGTCGGTCCGGTCGCCACCAAGATCAAGACGGTGCGCGAGAAGAAGAACCGCCTCTACATCATCGTCAAGCAGACGCTGCTCGCTTACATGAACGGCGCCTTGCCGCAGGTCGCGATCGAGTTCGGCCGCAAGACCATCTCGTCCTATGAGCGTCCGACGATCGATGCCGTCGAGCAGAGCACGATGAACACCGGCACCGCCGAGAAGAAGGCGGCCTGAGCATGCAGAACTTCAGCCGGGGCCGCTTGCCGTCATGACCAGTCCGGCAAGTCCGTCGCAAACCCGGGCTCTCATCATCGAGCGTCTCGTCGGCGACAGCGGCGAGGCCGCGCAGGTGATCGGCGTCGGCCGCGGCATGGCCGAGCGCTCGCTCCCGCTACTGCAGAAAGCCCTTTCCGGAGAGCTTGGCGCGCCGGTCACCGTCGACCTGCAGGCGGTCGAAGTGGGACGTGTCCCCGATGCGCGTATGCGCGCGGGCGAAACCTTCGCCATGACCATCGTTCCGTCGCCGACGTCGGCCGACGCCATGACGCTCGTCATGGACGCGCCGGCGATCGCCGTCATGGTCCAGGCGCTGTTCGGCGGGGACCCGGACCAGCCGGTGGCGCCGATCGAGCGCGACCTGTCACAGATCGAGACCGACGTCGCCACCACCGTCTTCCAAGAGGTTGCGATGGCGCTGAACGGATCGGGCCGGCGTTCTCTCGAGCTGCGCCAGCCTGTCCCGAGGGCGATGTCCGGCAACGAGGCGAAACGGCGCGTGCTGCGCGACGGGGCGGCGGTTCGCATCATCTATGGCATCTCGACGCCGACCGACACCGGCACGGTGACGGTGATGATCCCGCAGCGAATCCTTTTGGCGACCCGCGGCGCCACCGCCGATCACGGCGGCGACCAGACGACGGAATTCGACTGGCGAGCCCGCTTTTCGGAGGAAGTGATGCGCTCGGCCGTGCGGCTCGAGGCCACCATGCCGCTCGCCCGGCTGTCGCTTGGCGATCTCGCCGCCTTCCAGCCCGGACAGGTGATCGAGTTCGAGGAAGATGCGCAGCTGCAGGCAAAGCTCAGCGCGCGCGACAAGACGCTGTTTGTCTGCGAGTTCGGCAAGCTCGGACAGAACTACACGGTCCGCATCCGGCATCCCCACGATGGCGGGCAGGATTTCATCGACGGATTGGTGCCGGGCTGAGGCCTGGCTTGGGATTATTGGAGACGAGGCATGGCAAAGACCAAGGTGGAAGCCGAACCCGAAGCCGACCAGCCGGACGAGCAGCTCGACCGCGCCATCGAGGAATTGCGCGGCGTGCTGCGGGAGGAGGAGAACCGCCCCGACGCTGCCCTGCAGGCCGGCGCCAATTCCTCGATCATCATGACGATTCCGGTCGATGTGCAGATCATTCTGGGCAGCACCGAAATGCCGGTGTCGGAGCTGATGGCGCTGCAGAAGGGCTCGACGGTAGCGCTCAACCGCCGCATAGGCGAGCCGGTCGACGTGGTGGTCAACGGCCGCAGAATCGCGCGTGGCGAGATCACGGTGCTGGAACACGATCCGTCGCGCTTCGGCATCAGGCTTACCGAAATCAACGCTGCTACCAAGAGCGCCTGAGCATGGACGGCGAGAGCATTCACCGGCAGCGGAGCCAGGCCCAATGACGTCGTTGACGCTGACGCGCCCGCAAAAGGCCGCCGCCATCCTGGTGGCGATGGGCAAGCCCTCGGCCAGCCGGCTGCTCAAATTCTTCAAGCAGGAGGAGCTGAAGGCGTTGATCGAGGGCGCGCGGCTGCTGCGCACCATTCCGCAAACCGACCTGGAGCGCATCGTTGCGGAATTCGAGGCCGAGTTCACCGAGGGCGCAGGCCTGCTCGACTCGGCGGACCGGATGGACACGATCCTCAACGAATCGCTGTCGCCGGAGGAAATGAGCGCCATCATGGGCGAGAAGAAGTTCGAGCCCGCTCCTGAGGGGCCGCCGCCGATCTGGCCGGATCTGGAAAAGCTCGAGCCGACGCGCCTGGGCACCTTCCTCGCCGGCGAACACCCGCAAACGTCCGCCATGGTGCTGTCGAAGCTTGCGCCGCAGACCGCGGCCAATGTGCTGCTGACGATGGAAAAGCCGATACGCAGCCAGATCATCAAGCGCATGGTGACGATGGCCAACGTTCCGGATGCGGCAGCCAGGATCGTCGAGAACCAGTTGCGCGCCAGCGTGCTTTCGCAAAAAGCGACCAGGGACACGTCGGTCGGCCAGGAGCGCGTCGCCAGCGTGCTCAACGAGATGGCCAAGCCCGAGCTCGATGAACTCATGCAGGACCTGGAGGAAGCCGGCACGCCGGATCTGGCCGGGGTCAGGTCGCGGCTGTTTGCCTTCGACGACTTGCCGCTGCTCGCCCAGAAGGCGCGCGTGCTTCTGTTCGACGGACTGTCGACGGAGCTCGTCACACTGGCTTTGCGCGGCGCGCCGGCGGAGCTTACCGAATCCGTGCTGTCGGCGATCGGCGCACGCTCGCGCCGCATGATCGAATCCGAGCTCGGACAGGGATCGGAAGGTATCGCGCTGGCCGACATCATGGCGGCGCGAAAGACGATCGCCGTGGCGACCATTCGTCTCTCGCGGCAGGGAGCGTTCGAGCTTCCCTCGATGCAGACCGCCGCCGAAGCCGCCTGACGACAGCAATGCGGTCAGGGCATCATGGCTGAGGCGGTCGACAAGGATTCCAAAACCGAGGAAGCCACAGAAAAGAAGATCCGCGACACGATCGAGCAGGGCAAGCTGCCTCACTCGCGCGAGACGGCGATCTTCGCTTCCTTCCTCGCCATACTGGTGTTCAGCGTCTTTTACGCCAAGGACGCCATCGTCAATCTCGGCATGTTCCTCGCCATGTTCCTGGAAAAGCCGGAAGCCTGGCCGATGGACACCGAGACCGACGTCATCGAGCTCTACAAGACCGTGCTGTTCGAAATCGGCCGCGCCGTCGTCAGCCTGCTGGTGCTGCTGGTGGTCGCCGGCGTCGGCGCTTCGGTGTTCCAGAACATCCCGCAATTCGTCGGCGATCGGATCCGGCCGCAGCTGTCGCGAATTTCGATCGCCAAGGGCTGGAGCCGCCTGTTCGGCGTGCAGGGCTTTGTCGAATTCGCCAAGTCGCTGGCCAAGCTTGCCTTCGCCATCGCCGTGCTCGCCTTCACGCTGTCGGAAGATCACCGCAGGCTGCTCGCCGGCATGATCACCAACCCGGTGTCGTTCGGCATGGTCATCCGCGGCATCTTCGTCGACATATTGGTGGCGATCGTCTTCGTCATGGGGGCGGTCGCGGTCGCCGATATCGTCTGGTCGCGCTTCCACTGGCGGCGCGACCTGCGCATGACCAAGCAGGAAGTGAAAGACGAGCTGAAGCAGTCGGAAGGCGATCCGATCGTGAAGTCGCGCCTGCGCTCGCTGGCGCGTGACCGGGCGCGGCGGCGCATGATGACGGCGGTGCCGCGCGCGACGCTCGTCATCGCCAATCCGACCCACTATTCCATCGCGCTGAAATATGTGCGCGAAGAGGACTCCGCTCCGCTGGTGCTCGCCAAGGGCCAGGATCTGGTGGCGCTGAAAATCCGAGAGATCGCGAGAGAGAACAACATCCCGATCTTCGAGGATGTGGCGCTTGCCCGCTCCATGTACAAGCAAGTTTCAGTTGATAGCGTGATCCCGTCGCAATTCTACCAGGCCGTCGCCGAATTGGTGCGGATCGTCTACTCGAAGAAGGCCGAGCGAAAAGTAACCCAATGATCGGACGCTGTTTCTATCCATGAACCGGCAACCACACGCCAATTCACGCGAGCAGATCGTCGCCAATGCCATCCAGGACGTGGTGGGCGAGCTGCGCCTGATCGAGGTCGCGGACTATATCGCCTTTATCCGGCTGGAGCATTTCGCCTGCCTCTCGGACCTGGTGGACTCGGCTGCGGAGCTCTATTTCCAGCAGGGCACGCTCAGGCTCGGTCATGGCGGCGAAGCGCATGTCGACTGGAGCGGCAGCCCGCGCATCGTGCTCGATCTCGAGCTTCGGCCGCGCGGCGTAACCGTCTATTTCCAGCTGATGCTGACCGGGCAGGGCACGTCCGTGATCGTCAATTACGTCTCTTTCGAGAAGCCGGGCGAGACGCCGGAGCACAACACCGCCCTGCTCGAGGACGCGATCGACGAGGCGCGCATCCGGAGGACCGAGCCACTCGCTTTTCCCTGACGATGTTTCTGGTCTCGGCGCCTGGCCTGGGCGAGCTACTCGATCAGGCCAAGCCGCAGCGCCTTCGCGACCGCCTGGTTGCGGTTGACAGCGTTGAGCTTCTGCGTCGACTGGGTGAGATACTGGTTGGCGGTGTGCACCGACAGTTTCAGGAGCTTCGCGATCTCCTCGCTGGTGTTGCCGTTGGCGGTCAGCTTCAGGCATTCGAGTTCGCGCTTGGAAATGGCGCGCGTCCTGCCGGTTTCGCTTGGACGGATGCGGGCGACCGACGCAAACAGGGCAAAGCAGCGCGCGTGGATTTCACATAGCGTGTCGTCCGAAAGGGTCATATCCGGCCCCAGGAAGACGACCAGCCCGCACTGGCCGCGCTCCGCATGCACCGGAAAGGCGATGCCGTCGGTGCCGGGCGCGAGCGGCGCGGTCGGTTCGGACCATGCCAGGCTCTCCAACCTCTGCTGCGAAACGGCCATGCCGCTGTCGGCCCACCAGCGCGGCGTCGTCGAGATGCGGCTGTGGCGCACCATTTCCTCGCCGCTGGCGCCCGAGATGAATTTGGTGGTGAGGCCGGTCGACGGATAATCCGAATCGAAGCAGGCGACGAGGCGCGCTCGCTCCAGCGAGGGGCTGACGAAGAACAGTCCGAAACCAGAAGCGTTGATATCGACCGCGATCCAGCGGCAGCGGCGCACGGCGTCCGGAATGGTCACCGCGTGATGCGTCTCCGATCCGAGCGAGAAGGCGCCGAACGGATTGCGCTGCTCGTTGAAAAGGGCGGCAGCGGCCTCTTTGATCTGTGCGTGCTTCAAATGATGCCGCTCCTGATAGCGGTCGCAATCGCCATCGCGCGGTTCGAAGCCGCGAATTTCTGGATGGCATGCGTGATGTAGCTGTTGACGGTGTTCGACGAGACGCCAAGGATGAGGGCCACCTCGTCGGTGGTCTTGCCCTCCGATACCCAGAACAGGCATTCGCGCTCGCGGTCCGACAGCGGATCCTGCATGGATGCCGCGGCGATCAATTGCGGGATGCTGGATAACGCGTAGCAGCATTTCAGCTGCGCCTTCATCAAGGCCGTAAGGTCGATCTTGCCGGGTTCGGCGGCGGAAAACAGCACGAAAAGGCGCTGGCGGCCAACATTCAACCTCAGCGAATAGATCTCGGCGTGGCCGAGCACATCGAGCAGCCGCGCTTCCTCGCCGCTCAGTAGCGCGCCGGCGTCGGGCGCATGCGCCGCGACCAATGGCTTCGGGCGCACGCCCGGCGCTGCCGTCAGCGGGCCGAGCGCGAGATTGGCAATCAGCCGCTTGCCGATCAGCTCGATGGCGTCGAAAATCCAGTTCGACGACACGATACGCGCGTCGTTTCGATCCTGATCGTGCACCATGGCGACCAACATATAGCTGTCGGCGCCGATATCGGCTGAAAGCTGCATGAAGAAGCTGGTGAGATCGCCGCGCGACGCCAGGCGCGAGCCTGAAGCGTCGGAATGAAGAAGCGCGGCGGGACTGCTCATTTTGATATTCTGACCGGAATCGATCCTTGCGCCCGGTGCTGGCATTGGCCAGCGCTCGGACCCGAAACGCGTCACGTTTACGAAGACACACCCACGGGCGCGCACAGCGCCCAACCGAGCCGAATCCTTACAGGGAACGCGAAGCCGTCCGCGTCTGGTACCGGCAGGACGCCGGAACTTGAGACTTTGGGTGGTCGCCGCGCCCCCCCGTGGACCGGCTGATTCGGGTCTAATCTACCCGCAGATGAATCCGACATCAAACGCGATTTGACAAAATCGAATCCGCTGGACTCGTGTTGCGACTCAGCGGCTGCTCATCGCGTTGCTTGGGGTGGCTTCAGAGCTGCATCGAGCCGACGATTTCCCGGTGAAATCGAAAAAATAACGCTCCGTTGCAGGTGGAGCGCGTCCGTTTGATCAGATATGGCTCAGCGGTCCTCGAAGCCGGTCAGCACGCCGACGGCGTTGATGCCGATTTCCTCAACCGCGTAGCCGCCTTCCATGACGAACAGCGTCGGCAGGCCGAGCTTGGCGATGCGGCGGCCGATCTTGGGATAGTCTTCGCTCTTCAGCTTGAACTGGCTGATCGGATCCTTCTCGAAGGTGTCGACGCCGAGCGAGACCACGACCACGTCCGGCGCATAGGCGGCAAGCTTGGCACAGGCGTCTTCCAGCGCTGCGTTCCAGCCGTCCCAGTTGGTGCCGAAGGGCATCGGGTAGTTGACGTTGAAGCCTTCGCCTTCATCCTCGCCGCGCTCGTCGGCATGGCCGAGGAAGAAGGGGTACTCGACCATCGGATCGCCATGCAGGTTGAGCACCTGGACGTCGCCGCGGCGATAGAAAATCTCCTGCGTGCCATTGCCGTGGTGGTAATCGACATCGAGGACCGAGACACGGCTTGCGCCCTGGTCGCGGAACCATTGCGCGACGACGGCGGCGTTGTTGATGAAGCAGTAGCCGCCCATGAAGGCAGCGCCGGCGTGGTGGCCGGGCGGGCGGCAGAGCGCGAAGGCGGTCCGCTCGCCGCCCTTGACCAGGGCGGCCGCCGTCAGCGCGACGTCATAGGATGACTTGATCGCCTTCCATGTGCCTTCGACGAAAGTGGCGCCGGCATCGAAGGAATAGTAGCCGAGCAGGGCGTCGATGCGCTTCGGCGGGACATCGCCGCGCAGGCCGCGCGTCGGCCAGGTGAAGCCCATCGCCGAGCCCTTGAAGCCGGCCGCGACCCATTCCGGCCAAACCGTCGGCAGGAAATCGATGTAGTGCGCTTCATGCACGCGCTTGGCGGCGGCAAGGTCGTGCTCGACCGGCCCGATGATCGGCCCCAGCTTCTCGCTTTCCACCCTTGCCTTGATGAATTCGGCCCGCGAGGGCTTCTCGAAACCCGGCACGATCGCCGAGGTGACCAATTCCATCTGGCCGGCGTGACCGGCGTGAAGCGGTGAAAAAACTGTCTTCATTTTGGGAGTTGGCTCGCTGTTCGAGTTCTGGTTTCGGGGCCTCAAACAGCTTTGTGGCAGAGAGTTCCGGCGCCGCCAAGGGGCATTTCAGTTTGTCGTTCGGGCCAGCATGGGACGGCTTGCCAGACGCCAATACTCTGCTAGCCTAGGCACAAATGGGAGAAAATGATGCCGCAAACGGCCGATCTTATCGTCGAGAACGCCAGCATATTGACGATGGATCCGGATACCCCCGCCGCCCAGGCCATTGCCATCAAAGGTGATAAGATAATTGCGATCGCAGATCGCGATAGCGTCCGCGATTGCAAAGGCCCTGCCACTCGTGTCGTCGATGCTCAGGGCGGCTCCGTCCTGCCGGGCTTCATCGAAGCGCACATGCATTTGTTCGGCGGCGCGGCCGAGCTCGACAATCTGCATCTGGCAGGCGTGCAGGGCTTCGACGCGCTTCGCGACGCGATCCGGGGCTTTGCGGCGAAGCGTCCGAAAGCCGGGCTGCTGCTCGGCGCCGGTGTAGACTATGCGATCCTGCCCGAGCCGGTGACCCGCCATCACCTCGACCGTATCATTCCCGACCGGCCCTTCGCCATGTCGGCCTCCGACCATCACACGATGTGGGCAAACACCAAGGCGCTGGAAGAGGCCGGCCTGCTGCATGGCAAGCAGGTGGGACCAGGCAACGAAATCGTCATGGGCGCGGACGGACTTGCCGCCGGCGAGTTGCGCGAAGGCGAGGCGTTCGGTCCCGTGCTCGACCATTTCGGCGCGAACCGGACACGGCTCGGCCTCGAAGGTGCGGAGCCGGATCCCTATCCGTCGGCAGCGGAGCTTGCCGCCGACGGCGATCTCATGCACCGCGGGCTCGAGTGGTGCGCAAAGCACGGCATCACTTCGATCCAGAACATGGACGGCAACCTCTACCAGCTCGAGCTGCTCGCCGGGCTGCAAGAGGAAGGACGGCTCATCTGCCGCACCAAGATCCCGTTCCACTTCAAGAATTTCATGAAGCTGGACATGCTGGAAAAAGCCTCGCGCATGGCGGCGGCGTACAATTCCGAGTGGCTGTCGTCCGGCATGGTCAAGGTCTTCTACGACGGGGTGCTGGATTCCTGGACCGCGGTGATGGTCGACGATTATGCCGACCGTCCGGGCTGGCGCGGCGAGCCGCTTTTTTCCCCCGAGCATTTCGCCGAGGTTGCGGTCGAAGCCGACAGGCGCGGCCTGCAGATCGCCGTTCATTCGATCGGAGACGGAGCGGTGCGCGCCGTGCTCGACGGTTACCAGGCGGCAGCGAAGAAAAACGGCAGGCGCGACAGCCGGCACCGCATCGAGCACATCGAAGTGATCACCCCGTCCGATGTGCCGCGTTTCGCCGAGCTCGGCGTGCTCGCCTCGATGCAGCCGCCGCATCCGCCGGGCGCGATGAATTTCCCGCTGGAGCCGACGATCTCGCGCATTGGCCATGATAAGTGGCCGCTGAGCTATGCCTGGCGCACCTTGAAGAATGCCGGCGCGCGGGTCGTCTTCGCATCCGACTGGCCGGTCTCGCCGGTTGACCCGATCCTGGGCATCCAGGCGGCGGTCTTGCGCAAACCTTGGGCAGAAGGCCTGCCGGACCAGAGCTTCTCGCTGCATGAGGCGATTGCCGGCTACACGGTCGAAGGCGCCTATGCCGAGTTCATGGAACACCGCAAGGGGCGCCTGAAGCCCGGATACCTCGCCGATATCGTGGTTTTGTCGGCCGATATCGAGAAGACGGCGCCGGAGGCGCTGCACACCGTGCGGCCGGTTACCACCATCTGTGGCGGCAAGTTCACTTTCCAAGCTTAGATTGTCCAGGCCTGAGGCTGGCATGGGTATTGCGTTAAAAAAACGAGTAGCAGCTCCGCAGTTGCCAAGCCGGTCGGCTTATGGTGACAATCAAACAGGAACGCACCTGCCGCCAAGAGCAGGCTCTCTCAATGGGGTAATCGTGCCGGAACAACCGGGTAAGAACGCGATCGAAGTTCGCGGCGTACGAAAAGTATTTGGAACCGGTGAAAACCAGGTAGCCGCTCTCGACACGGTGTCCGTCTCGATCCGCGAGAACGAGTTTTTCACGCTGCTCGGCCCGTCCGGATGCGGAAAGACGACGCTGTTGAGACTGATTGCCGGCTTCGATTTCCCAAGCGCCGGCGAAATCATGCTGCACGGCCAGGACATCGCGCCGCTGCCGCCGTTCAAGCGACCCGTCAACACCGTCTTCCAGAGCTACGCGCTCTTCCCGCACATGACGGTGGCGCAGAACATCGGCTTCGGGCTGGAGATGCTCGGCAAGCCCAAGGGCGAAATCGAGGCACGGGTCGCTCAGATGCTGAAACTGGTCAAGATGGAGGCGCTCAAGGCGCGCCGCACCAGCCAGATCTCGGGCGGCCAGCAGCAGCGCGTGGCGCTCGCCCGGGCGCTCGCGCCACAGCCGAAGGTGCTCTTGCTCGACGAGCCGCTCTCGGCGCTCGACTACAAGCTGCGCAAGGAGATGCAGATCGAACTGAAGCGGCTGCAGCACGAGACCGGCATCACCTTCATCTTCGTCACCCACGACCAAGAAGAAGCGCTGACCATGTCCGACCGCATCGCGGTGATGTCGGCCGGCAAGATCCTCCAGGTCGGCACGCCGCGCGACATCTACGACAAGCCGGCGGAACGCTTCGTCGCCGATTTCATCGGCGAGACGAATTTCTTGGCCGGCACGGTGGTGTCGAAGAGGCCAGGGGCGGCCACGGTCAAATTCGCCAGCAACGCGACGATCGCCGCCGGCTATCCGGAGGGCTTCGATCCGACAGGCGAGGTCACGCTGGTGGTGCGCCCCGAGCATGCCGACCTGGTGCCCGATCCGGCCAAGGGCACGATCGCTGGAACGCTCTCCAACATCGTCTATTTCGGCACCGATACGCATTACCACGTGAGGCTCGACGGCGGTGAAAACTTCATCGTGCGCCATCAGAACAGCCGCTCGTCTCCGGTGACCTACGAGACCGGCGCCAAGGTCGGCATCCAGTTCGAGGAGGGCGCCGCGCGCGTCCTGAAAGACTGATGACGACAGCCACGCTCTCCCCGACCATGCCTTCCAAGGCCGCGTTGTTCGAAGCCCAGGCGGTGAAAGCCGGCGCGCGACGCAACCGCCTGCTGTCGCTGCCGGCGCTGCTCATCATCGGCATTTTCGGCGTGCTGCCGCTTTTGATCATCTGCGTCTATTCGTTTCTGGCCGCCGCGCCCTATGGCGGCGTGCAGTGGCGGTTCTCGACCGACGCCTATCTGAACTTCCTGTTCCAGCGCGACATCTTCGACGACACCCTGCAGTTCACGCCGGACTTCCTGATCATCTATCTGCGCTCGTTCCTGTTCGCGGTGGTGACGACGATCATCTGCCTGCTGCTCGGATTTCCGACCGCCTATTTCATGGCGACGCGACCGCCGGCGCAGCGCAACTGGTGGGTGCTTCTGATCACCATCCCGTTCTGGTCGAACCTTTTGGTCCGCACACTGGCGATCATGTTCATCATCCGCGACGAAGGGCTGATCAACAATGCGCTGCTGGGGCTCGGCGTCATCGATAAGCCGATCACCATGCTCTACACCAATTTCGCCATCCAGCTCGGCCTGCTCTATGCTTTCCTCCCGTTCATGGTGCTGCCGCTCTATTCCAGCCTGGAGAAGCTCGATTTCCGGCTGATCGAGGCGGCCTACGACCTCTACGCGACGCGCCGCCAGGTGTTGTGGCGGGTGATCATCCCGCTGTCGAAGCCCGGCATCATCGCCGGCTGCCTGCTTGTCTTCATCCCGGCGCTCGGCGCCTATGTCACGCCGCTGATCCTCGGCGGGGGCGTCCACCTGATGATCGGCGATCTCATCGCCCAGCAATTCGGATCGGGGCGCAACTGGCCGCTCGGCTGCGCGCAGGCGCTGATCCTGATGGCCGCGGTGCTGGTGGCGCTGTTCTTCTACGTTCGCAACACGTCGGGGAAGGTGCAGCATGGCTGAGCCCCGCAGCATCGACATCAAGGAGCAGCCGGGCTTCCGCTCGATTGCTGTCATCTGCCTGCTGGTGCTCTACGTGCCGGTGCTGATCCTGATGATCTTCTCGCTGAACAGCGGCTCGCTGGTCACGCATTGGGAGGGCGTCACGCTCGGCTGGTACGGCAGCGCGTTGCGCAACGAGGAATTCCACAACGCTGCCCGCAACACGCTGATCATCTCGATCAGCGCCACGATAATCTCTACCGTGTGCGCGACGCTCGCGGCGATCGGCATGACAAGGGTGAAGCCGTGGCGCGGGCTGGCGGCGGCCTTCATGGTCATCAATCTGCCACTGATGGTGCCGGAAATCATCACGGCGGTGGCGACGCTCTCCTTCTTCGCGCTGATCGCCGGCACGTTCGGGCTGAATTTCGGCATCGGCAATCTGATCCTCGCCCACACCGTGTTCTGCATTCCGTTCGCCTACATGCCGATCCGGGCGCGGCTGGAAGACATGGACCTGACGCTGGAATATGCCGCCGCCGACCTTTACGCGACGCCGTGGAAGGCCTTCAAGCGCATCACGCTGCCGTTGCTTGTTCCCGGCATCATGTCGGGCGCAGCACTCGCCTTCATCGTCTCATTCGACGATTTCACCATCACCCAGCTCGTCGCCGGCCCCGGCCAGACGACTTTGCCCCTCTATATCTGGAACCAGATCCGGCGGCCGATGACGCCGGAGATCAACGCCATCTCCACCATCCTGCTTTTGGTGTCGATCCTGTTCGTCTCGGTCTCGTTCCTGATCGCGCGGCGACGCGCCAAATGATCCGTGAGCTCCAACACAAAACAATGGGAAGGCAAGGAGAACATTAAATGTCTGGAAAACTGATGGCGGCCGTTTCCGCGGCCGTGCTGTTATGGGCCGTTCCGGCGCTCGCCGACGGCGAATTGCATATCTACAACTGGGGCGACTACACCAACCCCAAGCTGATCGAGAAGTTCGAAAAGCAGTACAACGTCAAGGTGACGCTGGACGACTACGATTCCAACGAAACCATGCTGTCCAAGGTGCGCGCCGGCAATTCGGGCTACGACATCGTCGTGCCGTCCGACTACACCGTGAAGATCATGATCGAGGAGGGCCTGCTCGAAAAGACCGAGCCCAACGCGATGCCGAACGGCAAGAACATCGATCCACGCTTCCTCGATATCTACTGGGACTCCGGACGCCATTACACCGCGCCGTGGCAATTCGGCACGACGGCGTTCTCCGTCAATACGGATAAGTTCAAGGGCGACATCAACACGCTGGCCATCCTGTTCAACCCGCCGGACGAACTGAAGGGCCAGATCAACGTGCTCGACGACGTCAACACCGTCATGCACGCGGCCGAGCGCTATGCCGGCGTGCCGCGCTGCGGCGCAGACAAGGCCAGCCTGAAAAAGATCAACGACATACTGATGGCCGCCAAGCCGTCATGGAAGACCTTCAGCTACGACACGATCACCAAGATCACTTCCGGCGACGTGATCGTGACCGAACAGTGGAATGGTGCGGCCTACCGCTCGCGTCAGAAGATCCCGGCGATCAAATATGCCTATCCGAAGGAAGGCATCGAGGGCTGGATGGACAATGTCGCGGTGCTGAAGGGCGCCAAGAACCTGGAGAACGCCAAGCTCTTCCAGGATTTCGTCATGGCGCCTGAGAACGCGGCGCTGATCTCCGAGTATGCCGGTTACGACAACGGCATCGCCGGCAGCCACAAATTCCTGCCGGCGGAGTTCGCCAACTCGCCGGAAATCAGCCCGCCAGCCGGCTCGCCGACGCCGGAATTCGTGCCGCCGTGCCCGCCAGATGTGGTGGAGATCTACAACAAGATCTGGACCAACCTGCGCAAGTAACTGAGCGGGAACGCATGAAGGGAGGGGAGGCTCCGGCCTCCCTTTCTTATGTGCAGGGAGGATTGATGACATCTTACCGCAACTCCGATCCGCGGCCGCCGATCATGCAGGGCTCGCCGCCGGCCATGGCTCTGCCGAAGCTCGACTGGGATCGGCCACCGTGGAACCGCTGGGCCTTCCAGCACGTGCGTGAGTTTTTGCCGACCGTCGAGGTCTGGCGCGGCCAAGGTCATCGCCGTCGGCTCGAGCGCGCCGAGGTCGATCTCGACGACCTGGCGGTGGCGGATAGCGAGGGCCGGCCGACAACGCTCGCCGGCTTGCTCGACGAGACCTACACGGACGGTTTCCTGGTGTTGAAGGACGGCACGGTCGCCTATGAGCGCTACTTCAACGGCATGGACGAGCGCACGCTGCATCTGTCGCAATCGATGGCAAAGTCGGTCACGGGATCGGTGTTCGGCATCCTGGTCGGGCGCGACCTGATCGACCCGGCCAGGCTGGTGACGGATTATCTTCCGGAGCTCGGCGAGACCGCCTGGGCCGGGGCCACCGTGCAGCAAGTGCTCGACATGACCACGGGCGTGCGCTTCTCCGAGGAATACACCGATCGCTATTCCGAGATCGGTCAGGTCGATGTCGCCACCGGCTGGAAGCCGATCCCGCCGGGCAGCGATCCTGATTTCCGGTGGCCCGCGCATCTGTTCGAGCTGATCCTGCGGCTGAAGGACAAGGTCCGCGAACATGGCGAGGCCTTCGAGTACCGCTCGATCGAGACCGATGTGCTTGCCTTCATCATGGAGCGGGTGAGCGGCAAGCGCCTGGCGCAGCTGGTCTCGGAAGAACTCTGGCAAAAGCTCGGCGCCGACGAGAGCGCCTGTTTCACCGTCGACAGCGCCGGCTATGCGCTGGCCGACGGCGGCTTCAACGCGACGCTGCGCGATTATGGCCGCTTCGGCCAGTTGATCCTCGACAATGGCGGCGGGGTCATCCCTGCCGAGTGGATCGAAGCGACGCGTAGCGGCAAGCACGGACCGCATTTTAGCCCGAGCCTTCCGGACGGCAGCTACCGCAACCAGTTCTGGATCGAGGATCCACGCTCTCGCGCGCTGATGTGCAAGGGCGTGTTCGGCCAGATGATCCATATCAACTGGGAGTACAGGATGGTCGTGGTGAAGCTTTCGACCTATCCGGATTTCCTCAACGCCGCCTATTCGGTGGCGACGCTTAAGGCCGTGCACGCCATAGCCGCCGCGCTAGGCTGAAAGTCAGACATAGATGACCGGGAGACAATCATGACCGGCAACACCGCGTTCGAGACAAGATACGGCTTTGCCCGCAAGGATGTGCGGCTCGACAATTGGCGGCTGAGGCCGTTCAGCCAATGGTCGTTCCAGAATGTCGGCGAATTGGTGCCGAGCGTCCACGTTGCCGCCGCGCCCGGCGGCGAGGAACAGGTGAAATCGCTCGGCGCGCTGCTCGAGGAGAAAGTCACCTTGGCCGGGGGCGCCGAAACAGTCGAATCCTTCCTAAAGCGCTCCGACACTGACGGGCTGACGATCCTGAAGGGCGGCAGGCTGGTCGGCGACTGGTCGGCGCCGCATATGGCGTTCGGTCAGCGCCATATCATCTTTTCGATCAGCAAGTCGGTGACGGCGATCCTCGCCGGCATCCTGCAAGGCGAGGGGGTGTTCGACCCGGAAGCGCCGGTGACAGAATACATCCCCGAAGCCAAGAGCTCGGCCTATGGCGATGCGAGCGTGCGCAATGTGCTCGACATGACGGTCAGCCTCGACTTCGAGGAGGCCTATCTCGATCCGGAAAGCGCCTTCGCCCGCTATCGCCGCGCGACACTGTGGAATCCGGGCGGCGGGTCGGAAAGCCTCGCTGCGTTTCTGTTGACGTTGCCGCGCCTCGCCGAGCCGCATGGGCAGACCTACCGTTATCGCTCACCCAATTCGGATATGCTGGGCATCCTGGTGGAGCGGGCATCCGGCAAACGCGTCAGCGACTTGCTCAGCGAAAAACTGTGGCTGCCGCTGGGCGCCGCGAGCGAGATGTCGGTGACGGTCGACATGGAAGGCACGGCGCGTACCGCCGGCGGCATGTCGATGACGCCGCGCGACCTTGCCCGCATCGGCGAAATGATGCGACAGGGCGGCACGGCCAATGGCCGCCGCATCGTGCCGGAAACCTGGCTGCATGACACGGTTGCCAGCGGCGGCAGCCACGAAGCCTGGCGGCGCGGCACGATGGTGTTCCTCTTCCCCAAGGGCCGCTACCGCAACAAATGGTACCAGATGGGCACGCCAAGCGGCGCCTTCTGCGGCATCGGCATTCACGGCCAGTGGATCTACGTCAACCCGAGCGACGAGGTGGTCATCGCCAAGATGTCGTCGCAACCGGAACCGGTCGACGATCAGCTTGATCTCGATGTAGTCGCCTTCTTCGAGGCCCTGAGCCGGATGGTTTGAGCCGTTCGGCTGGTCTTTCCTCGCAGCTCTTTCCTGTGGAGCTTTCCTGTCGGGTGGAGACAGCGCGGTTGGCGCAGCCGTCGTCCCGGCCTATTGTCGCCGCTCTTTTCGGCAGGAACCAGCATGGCATCGGACATCAAGCGCATCGCAGCAATCATCGCGGCCGAGATCGGCTCGCGGCCGGAGCAGGCGGCAGCCGCAATCGGGCTGCTGGACGAGGGCGCAACGGTGCCTTTCGTGGCGCGCTACCGCAAGGAGGTCACCGGCGGCCTCGACGACACGCAGTTGCGCGACCTTTCCGAGCGGCTTGCCTATCTGCGCGAGCTCGATGCGCGCCGCGACACCATCCTCGGTTCGATCCGTGAGCAGGGCAAGCTGACCGAGGACCTCGAGGCAAAAATCGCGGCGGCGACCACCAAGGCCGAGCTCGAAGACATCTACTTGCCATACAAGCCGAAGCGCCGCACCAAGGCCGAGATCGCCAGGGAACGTGGACTGGGGCCGCTGGCCGAGGCGATCCTCGCCGACCGTTCGGCGGTGCCTGCCGAACTCGCGCTAGCCTATCGCACAGACGAGGTTCCCGATGCCAAGGCGGCGCTCGAAGGCGCACGCGACATCCTGTCGGAGCAGTTCGCCGAGAATGCCGATCTGGGCGGGAA
>NZ_RZSN01000118.1:0-19310 GCF_003997315.1 Mesorhizobium sp. M1A.F.Ca.IN.020.04.1.1 | reverse complement strand
GAGCCGAAACCGAATTGTGCAGCGGCTCCGCCAATGCAGCCAGGCGTTCGAGCAACTGAGGCGAGGCGAGGCCCCCAAGCACGATCGTCTCGGGATCGAAAAGATTTTCAAGCACGGCGATGGCATTGCGGAAGATCGGAGCGACTTCGGCCACCCATCCGGCGTCGTTGCCGTTCCAGCGGCCGCGCGCCTCGAGCGACAGATAGCGTTCGAGGCAGCCCCGGTTGCCGCAGGGGCAAAGCTCGCCTTCCGGAACGACGGGGATGTGGCCGATCTCGCCGGCATTGCCCCAGGCCCCGCGCAGCACGCCGCCGTCATGCACCATGGCGCCGCCAAGCCCGACGCTGAAATATAGATAGTAGTAGTCGGATCGCTGGAGGCCGAGGCCGTAGAGGCGTTCCCCCATGGCCGCCGCCGCCATATCGGTCTCGAAGAAGGCGGGCAGGCCGGTCGCGGCGGCAAGGCGCTCGCGCAGCGGCACGCCTTTCCAGCCCGCCATTGTGGTCGGTCCGACGAAGCTCATGGACTCGACGCCGAACGGGCCGGGAAGCGCCATGCCGACGCCGATGACCCGTCCTCCGGCGCGGCGCCCGGTCAGATCGGCAACCATGGCGCCGATCGCCTCGAAGGCGAGATCGGGCGTCGGGCTCGGCGCTTCGCGATGGACGCTCTCGATCACGTCGCCGCTCAGGTTGATGAGTGCGGCGTCTATCCCCAGCGGGGTGAGGTGGATGCCGACGGCATAGCCGCCTTCCGGGTTGATGCGCAGCGTGGCCGGCGGCTGGCCGCGGCCCTTCGGTTCCTCGCGGACCGACAGTATGTAACCCTGTTCCTCCAACTCGCGCACGATAGTCGAGACCGTCTGAACGGTGAGCCCGACGTGCTGCGCGATGTCGCCGCGGGCGATCGGACCGAAGCGGCGGATGGATTCGAGCACGATGCGCCGGTTGTATGGCCGCCCGAACTCCTGATTGGTTCCCCGCAACGCCATGGCTTGCGCTCCTGACGGACACAAGGTTCGCAGAGAAGATTTATTCAGTCAAATGGAATTCAAAAATAATTTGCCCGGCTCCCGAGGAGAGCAAGTTTCCCTGCGGCCCCGGCGCTTGCGACCCGGGCAATGAGCGGAAAGCTAGTATCTGATGACGCGACGCTCGATCAGCACGACGATGCAGAAAAGCGCGATCGACAGCGACGACGACAGCACGATCGCGGCGTAGAGCCGGTCGGATTGATAGTTGAACGTTGCCTGGATGATCAGCGCGCCGAGGCCTTTGTCCGAGCCGATCCATTCGCCGACGATGGCGCCGATTACCGCAGTGGCCGAGGCGATGCGCAGCGAGGAGAACAGCATCGGCAGGGCGCGAGGCAGGCGCAGAGCCCAGAAGATCTCCGAGCGTGTCGCCGACAGCACGCGGAACAGTTCGTGCTCGTTGTCGCTTGCCGAATCCAGGCCCCGGATCATGTTCACCAGGGTCGGGAAGAAGCAGATCACGGCGGCGATGACGATCTTTGGCGTCATGCCGAGGCCGAAGATCAGGATGATGATCGGCGACAGCGCCAGGATCGGAATGGTGTTGAAGAACAGCACGATCGGGAAATAGGCGGCCTGCAGGATGCGGCTGTGCACGAAGACCACGGCAAGCAGCACGGCGGCGAGATTGCCGATGACGAAGCCCGCCAGCGCCTCGATCAGCGTCGGTCTGAGATTGTCGATGAGCAGGGCGAAATTCTTCTGGAAGACGCCGAAGATCGCCGTCGGCGTCGGCACGATATAGGCCGGCACGCCGAGCAGCGGCAGGAGATACTGCCAGGCAATCAGGATCGACGCCGCGCCCAGAACCGGAAGCGCAATCGCCATTTGCGGGGCAAGCGGCGCCGGTCTCACGATGCGCGCTCCAGCGCTGCACGCAACTCGGCCATGGCGCCGACGATCGCCGCATCCTCGCGCTTGCAGCGGTTGCCTTCCTGCTTGAAGGGCCGCAGGTCGAGGTCCTTCACCACCCGTCCCGGATTGGCAGCCAGCACAATGACGCGCTCGCCGAGATAGGCGGCTTCGGCGATCGAATGGGTGACGAAAAGGATCGTTGTGCCGGTGCGCCGCCAGAGCGTCAGCAATTCGTCGTTGAGGCGATCGCGCGTGATCTCGTCCAGCGCGCCGAACGGCTCGTCCATCAGAAGCAGCCTGGGCTCGCCAAGCAGGGCGCGCGCGATGGCGACGCGCTGGCGCTGGCCCCCCGAAAGCTGATGCGGCAGGCGTTCACCGAGTCCGCCAAGCCCCATCAGCTCCAGCAGTTCGCTGCTGCGGTCATCGATCTTGCGTGTGAGGCTGCGCTGGCCGACGCCGAGCGGCAGGCGCACATTATCGCGCACCGTGCGCCAGGGCAGCAGGGTAGAATCCTGGAAGACGAAGCCGACGTCGCGGCGCGAGCGCACCGCGTGCGGTGTGGCCCCAAGCACGCTGATCGTGCCGTCCAGCGGGTCGAGCAGGTCCGCCACCACGCGAAGTAAGGTCGACTTGCCGCAGCCCGACGGGCCGAGGATCGACAGGAAGGAGCCGGCCGCGACCGTGAGGTCGAGGCCGGACAGCACCTTGACGACCTTCTGCCGGCCGCCATAGCCGACATCGAGCTTCTGCGCTTCGATGGCGTTCGGCATCAGGCCGCGGGCGCGTCGAGCTTGGGCCGGTCCGCGGCCGAAAGCTCCAGGATCTTCGTGGTGTAGACATCTTTGGCGGCCGGGCGTCCGTTCGGGTACTGGCCGACCTTGTCGAGCAGCGTCAATTGCTCCTCGATGGAGGCAGGGTCGAACGTGCCCCAGCCATCTTTGGCGGTCGCGCCGTCGAAGGAGAGTTTCAGCACTAGGTTGACGGTCTTCTCTTCCCAGCCGAGATCCATCTCCGGATACGCGGCGACCATCTTCTTCACCGCTTCCTGGGGGTTGGCGTGAACCCAGCCCCAGCCCTTGCCGACCGCGCCGACGAACTTCGCCAGTGTGTCGGGGTCCTTCTCGATCGCCGCGTCGGTCGCGAAATAGACGTCGGCGTAGGAAGCGAGGCCGAGGTCGCGCACCAGGAGATCGATGCGGTCCTCGCCGACCACGCTCAGCGCCTGGGTGTTGGTGATCCAGCCGCCGATGGCGTCGACGTCGCCGCGCACCAGAGGCGCCTTGTCGAAGCCGACATTGACGATGGTGACTTCCGACGGGTCGATGCCGTTCTTGGCCAGGATCTCATCGATGACGAAGCGCGCGGTCGGCTGGATGCCGATCTTCTTGCCCTTGAGGTCGGCAACATTGCGGATTGGCTTTCCCGGTTTCGAGGTCAGCGCATAGGGGCCGGTGCGGAAGCCGCAGGCGATGATTTTGATCGGCACGCCGCTGGCGCGCGCCGCATAAAGCTGCGGCGTTTCCGAGAACTGGCCGAGCTGCGCGGCGCCGGAGATCACCGGCGGCACGGTCGAGGCGTTGGGCCCGCCAGGGCTGAACTCCACCTCGAGCCCGGCATCCTTGAAATAGCCGTTGGCGACGGCCGCGATGTCACCGATCTGGCCATTGGACATCAGCCAGTCATACTGGATGACGACCTTGCCGGCGGCCCTGGCGCCCGGCGTCAACACCAATTGCATACCGGCTGACGCGGCTGCGACCGCTGCGAGGCCGCCCTTCACGAAAGCGCGGCGGTTCAATTCGTAGTCTTGGTTCCCACTCATTTTTCGCTCCTGTTGCAGACTTCTTGTCTCTTCTTTCCAAGCGCCGCTCCCTCGGCGCGGCGTCGCTACGGCTGTTGGTCGTGGTAGTCGCCAGGGCCGCCGTCGAGCCAGGCGTAAAGCTCCCAAAGCGTGTCGTCCGGATCGGTGAAATAGGCGCAGCGCGCATTCCAGACGTAGTTTTCGGGCGGTCCATAGAAGGGCACGCCCTTGGCGCTCAATTCGCCGTGCAGCCGGTCGATCTCGGCCGGCGATCCGAGCTGGACGGCGACGCAAACCTTGTGCGCTTGGCGCGGCGATCTCTGGTTCGAGACGCCGGTGTGTCGGTTGATGTGGTCGAGCTCCCAGGCGGCGAGCGTCACGCCCTCGCCATGGAAATCGGCAAACCCTTCGGCACGCCGACGCAGCCGGAAGCCGAGTTTCCCGACATAGAAGTCGACCGTACGCTCGATATTTTCCACCAGCAGGCAGACGTCGGAGATGCGGGTGAGGTTGGCCGGCATGATTATTTCGTCCCGCCGGTCTTGGAGAGTGGCAGCTTCACGCCGACGCGGTTCGCAGCGCCGATGATGTGCGTACGCATTGCTGCTTCTGCCGCCGCCGGATCGCCCGCCACTAGCGCCTCATAGATGCGCACATGTTCGCCGACATTGATCTCGACGAGATCGTGCAGCGGGTTGGTTAAGCGGGCATAGTGGATCGACTGGCGGATCTGCTCGCAGACAAAAGAGATGAAGGTGTGGATGTAGCTGTTGCCGGTCGCCCGCGCGATCTCGCGGTGGAATAGCAGGTCGGCGTCGATGCTGCCTTCTTCCCAGCGCTCCTCGCCGCCCATGCGATCGAGCGCCGCCTTGATCGAATCGAGATGCTCCTGCCCGCGCCGCGCCGCGGCGAGCGCCGCCGACTCGGCCTCGAGGATGCAACGCAGCTCGAACAGCCGCTCCATATTGTGGGTGTCCTTGAGCGCCTCGCGGTCGATGCGGATCGCCGCCCTTTGCTGGGGCGCCAGCACGAAGGCGCCGACGCCTTGCCGCGCCTCGATCATGCCGTCCGCCCTCAACTGGGCAATCGCCTCGCGCACCACATTGCGGCTGACGCCGAACTTCTCGGAAAGCTCCTGCTCGGTCGGCAGCCGCGCGCCGGGATTCAACTCGCCGGATTCGATCTCGCGGCTGAGGAAGGCCGCGACCCGGTGCGGCAGGGTCTCGACGGTGCCGATGGCGGCCAGTCTCTGCTTCATAAAAAACGCTCCGTCGAGGGCAGCAGGCAGCCGGGGTTCATCACCCCTTTAGGGTCGAGCGCAGTCTTCAGCGCGGCAGCCATGCGGCGATGCGCCGGCGAAAGCCCGGCCCAGAATTCTCGGGCACGGCTGCGGCCGATGCCGTGCTCGGCGCTGATCGAGCCGCCGAGCCTGACGGCGATGTCGTAGAGTCCCGCCGTGATTTCCTCGCCGCGCGCCCGGGCTTCGCCATCAGCGAGATCGAGCGGCGGCAGCACATTGAAATGGATGTTGCCGTCGCCGGCATGGCCATAGGCCAGTGCAATCCAGCCCGGATGTTCGGTGGCGACGAAGCGGCGGGCGCGCTCGACAAGGGCAGGGATATCGGAAATGCGCACCGAGAGATCGGTGCGCACGTGGTAGCCGCGCTTCGCCTGGCCCTCGACCAGTCCCTCGCGGATCGCCCAGAAGGCCTTAGCCTGCGCGTTGCTGGTCGCGAGGACTGCGTCGGCTACCAGGCCGCCTTCGAGCGCATCGGTTAGAAAACTGGCGAGCACGCCGTTGAGGTCGATGGTCGGTCCGGAGGACAATTCGATCAGCGCATGGACGGGTGCTGCGACAGGCGCCGTCATTCCAGGATCGACCAGCCGGGCCAAATCGATGCATTCCGAGCCGATGATCTCGAAGGCGGAAATCAGATCGGAGCAGGCGCGTCGCGCTCGGTTGAAGAGGCCGATGGCCGCTTCGAACGAGATGAGGCCGAGATAGGCGGTCTCGACACGGGCAGGCTTCGGGAACAGCTTGACCTCCACACCGGTAATGATGCCGAGCGTGCCCTCGGAGCCGATGAACAGCTGCTTCAGGTCATAACCGCTGTTGTTCTTGCGCAGCCCGGAAAAGCCGTTCCACAGCTCGCCATCGGCCAGAACAACCTCCAGCCCCAGGATCAGGTCGCGCGCCATGCCGTAGCGCAGCACGTTGACGCCGCCGGCATTGGTCGCGGCATTGCCGCCGATCTGGCAACTGCCTTGTGCGCCGAGCGCCAGTGGGAACAGGCAATCTTCGGCCTCGCTTGCCTCTTTGATCGTCTGCAGCACGCAGCCTGCGTCCGCCTGAAGTGTGAAGTTCGCGCGATCGATCCGGCGGATGGCGTTCAGCCGCTCCAGGCTGACGACTACACCGCCGGTGGTGGTGCCATCGATGGCGCCCGAAACCAAGCCGGTGTTGCCGCCCTGTGGAATGACGCCGAGTCCCAACTCGCTGCACAGACGCATCAGCACCTGCACCTCCGCAACCGACGCGGGGCGCAGTACGGCCAGCGCGCTGCCTCGATAGTCGCCGGCCCAATCGCCGAGATACTTCGCCATTCCAGCAGTGTCGGCAGTGAGACCGCTCGGCCCCACTGCGTCTTCGAGGACGCTGAGGATATCCGGTGAGAGGCTGCGAACGGTCATCAGCGGCGCAATCGGTGAGGCGATAGGGTGATGTATATCATCCTACAACTTGGATTGAGTCAATCCGAAGCGAGGCGCTGCCCAGGCAAAACGGTGGATAATCTGGAGGGACCTCGGGTCGGCCGCGAGGCGTGCGCTAAAGGTACTGCGCGACCTTCTTGCCGACGGCGAGGAAGCGCAGCGGGTCGACCGCCTCGCCGTTGTGGCGCACCTCGTAGTGGAGATGCGGACCGGTCGAGCGGCCGCTGCTGCCGGTCTTGCCGATCACGTCGCCGGCGGCGAGCTTCTGGCCGACAGTCACGTCGATCTCGCTGAGGTGGCCATAGCGCGTCGCAAAGCCGTTGCCGTGGTCGACCTCGACCATGCGGCCGTAGCCGCCGTTCCAGCCGGCCTTGGTGACGACGCCGGCAGCGGTGACCTTCGCCGGCATGCCGATCGGCGCCCTGAAATCCATTCCCGTATGCAGGGCGGCCGTGCCGAGGATCGGGTCGGTGCGCACTCCGAACGGGCTGGTCACAGTATGACCCGGCGCGGGATTGCTGAGCGGCAGCTTGCGCGCCTCTTTCTTGACTTGATCCAGCGCATCAAGCGCTTCATCCAGCTCTTTGACTTTGCTGTCGAAGATCATTGAGGAATCGAGCGGCACCAGCGGCCCGCCGACATCGTTCTTGTCGAGCTCCGTGTCGACCGGCAGCCCGGCGGCTTGCAGTGCCTGCGAGATCGCGTCCGCGTTGCGATAAGCGTTGTCCGCAAGCGTGGTGATGTGGGTGAGCTGCTGGTTCTCGATGGCCTTGAGCGAAGCGTTGATCGACACGAAGAGCTTGTCGGCGCGATCCGCTGACGTTTCGTTGTCGAGCGGGTCCGAGCGTGTCGACCACAGGGAGAATGGCCTCGTGTCGCCGGCGCCCAACGACGCGACGGAGTAGGTCGGGACCTGCGAAAGGCCGCCGGTGATCTCGGCGTGCTCGTCGGGTTTCGTCGCTGCGGCATTGGCTGCGGCGGGCACATCGCCGACCTCGCTCTCGGCGCGTTCGAGGATCGGCCCGAGCCGGCCGTGGCGCTGGCTGAGCTGGGTCTGCCTGGCCAGCAACTCGCCGACCTTGGTCTCCATGAGCTGCTGGTCGAGAAGCTGGCGGCTGGTGATGCGATCGACCTGGGCGCGAAGCGCGGAGATGCGATCCTCATAGGCCTGCTGCATGCGCGCCTGCCTGGCCGTGGTGGCGCCGATCAGGTCATCGCGCAGCACCAGGTAGGAGGTGGC
The DNA here is from genome assembly GCF_003997315.1 of Mesorhizobium sp. M1A.F.Ca.IN.020.04.1.1. Taxonomy (NCBI): domain Bacteria; kingdom Pseudomonadati; phylum Pseudomonadota; class Alphaproteobacteria; order Hyphomicrobiales; family Phyllobacteriaceae; genus Mesorhizobium; species Mesorhizobium sp. M1A.F.Ca.IN.020.04.1.1. The sequence goes on along the minus strand of NZ_RZSN01000118.1, from coordinate 11,669 downwards.
GAGCAGATAGCCGATGGCGATCGCCGCAAGCGCCGACCCGATGAAGGCGGCAAGCCACGGACGGATGGTGAAATGCCGGATCTCGTTCCCCCGCGCGATAATGACCGTATGGGGCTCCTTGCGCCTGCCGAAGACCGCTGACTGACCGTTTGAATTCACGGGACCAAGCTTTCGTTACGACTCCAACGACAGCTCGATTACACATTATTAGGGTTAACAAAGCTTTGCTGGCCGCGATGTCGGCTTAACCAATTCCCGCAACGCGGGTGGCAGGTTGCAGGGAGGGAGGCCAGCAAACCGCGGAAAGCTTTTGGGTCGGCCCCGCTTCACAGCGCGCGCACCGCCTCCAGCACCTCTTCGGCATGGCCCTTGACGCGCACCTTGCGCCAGATGCGGGCGATGCGTCCGTCCTGGCCGATCAGGAAGGTGGCGCGCTCGACACCCATGTACTTGCGGCCGTACATCGTCTTCTCGACCCACAGATGATAGGCCTCGATCGCCTTGCGCTGCTCGTCGGCGACGAGATCGAGGGTGAGATCGTATTTCGCCTTGAATTTGTCGTGTTTCTTGACGCTATCGGGGGACAGCCCGATGACCACGGCGCCGGCCTTCTCGAATTCCGGCTTCAGCTGCGAGAAGCCGATCGCCTCGTTGGTGCAGCTTGTGGTGTCGTCCTGCGGATAAAAGTAGAGTACGACAGGTTTTCCCCGGATCGCGGCGAGGCTGAGGGAGCCGCCGCCGTCGCGCGGAAGATCGAATTGCGGCGCAACGTCGCCCACGTCGAGTTCAGCCATGTCGATGCCCTTGTTTGCGGTTACGCGCGGATCGAGCATCGATATAACGTGAGGCGGGGATTCGTCCACGACGAGTACGTTTACAACGGAATATTGCTTGGATCAGGAGCAACCGCAGCACGAGAAGATCAGGTTCAGGCGGGACGAGATCACCGACCTGGGAGCTTTTCCGTCCGCTTGCAGCGTGCCGCCGCTCGGCCGTGCTTCGGTGCGCCGGCGCTTCCGCATCCTCGGTCGGGTGTTCGCCGGGCTCTGCGCGTTGGTGCTTCTGGCGGCAATTGGCGTCTATGTGCTTGGCACGTCAGGCATCGGCACCGAGCGACTTCGCGCCGAAGCCGAGACGGCCATCGAGAAGCTCGCAGGCGTCGATCTCAACGTCACCGTTGGGCCGGCGCGGTTGACGCTCGATGGGTCGAGCTTCGTCGCTCTGCAGGTCAGCGACGTCAGCTTGAAGACGGCCGACGGCAAGCCGATGGCCGATGTCGGGCGCGTCCGCTTCGGCATGCGCCTGCTGCCGCTGCTATCCGGCGAGGTCAAGCTCACCAGCGCCCGGTTCTCCGACGCTCGCATCATGGTCGCCGCCATGCCGTCCGGGAGCGGTGATTGGACTGCGGCTTTGCGCAACGAGGATGGCCTGGTCGATCCGGAGAAAGTATCGGCGGCGGTGTTTGGCGGCGTCAACGCGGCGCTGGATGCGGTGCGCGCGGAATCGATGCGCCAGATCGACCTCCGCAACGTCGAGTTCGAATTGCCGCCGGGCGGATCGGTCAGGCGTGTGACCGTCGCCGAGGCCACTGTTGGGCAGACGGGCACAGGCAGCATGGAACTGTCTTCAAATGCCGATGTCGACGGCCGGCATGTCAGCCTGAGCGCCTCCGCGGCGCGCGATCCGAGCGCCAGGCGGATAGCATCGCTGGACGCCGCCCTCGCGATAGCCGACGTCGGCGTAGCGCCCGCTCAGGGAAGCTCCAGTGGCGGGAACTTCGCCGCCCAGGGCGGCAAGCTTGGTTCTGTTGCGCTGAAGCTTTCGGGCGCCGAGGCGTCCGGCGACACGCCGTCGCGGCTGACGGCGTCGCTGTCGCTCGGCGGCTCGGTGCTCGATCTCGGCTCGCGCGGGCTGCTGCCGGCCGACGTCGATGCCAGGGCCACATTGGTCGCGGGATCAAACAAGGTCTCGGTCGACAAATTGCTGATCAGGACCGGCCGCTCGACATTCGATTTCTCAGGCTCGATCGGGCCGAAACCGGCAGCCGCGGGCGAGGAGCCGTCCTACCGCTATGACCTTGTCAGCGACGGCTCGACGCTCGCGCCTTCGGAATCGCCGGAGCCGGCGCTTCAGTTTCTTGCCCGGGTCGCCGGCGTCTACCAGACCAAGAGCCGCAAGCTCGTCGCCGAGCAGATCGGCGTCCGCTCCGGGGGTTCGAGCGACGTGCTGGGCACGGCGTCGCTCGCCTTCATCGACAATGGCCCGCCGGGTGTGTCGCTGTCGCTCAATGTACACGACATGCCGGTTTCGCATGTGAAGCAGTTGTGGCCCTGGTTCTCTGCCCGCAACGCGCGGCTTTGGGTGCTGGACAACCTGTTCGGCGGCCGTGTGGTCGACGCCAACCTGCAGTTCCAGGTCGTTCCTGGGCGGCTCGGCAACGGCGTTCCGCTTTCCGGCGACGAGGTGTTCGGCCGCTTCCAGGTCGAGGGCTCGCGCTTCGATACTGCGGGGCGCATTCCGCCGATCCGCGATGCGGTCGGTGTCGTTGCCTTCCACGGCAACGATGTCGATATCACGCTGTCCTCGGGCAGCGTTTTTATGCCGAGCGGCCGCACCGTGGCGGCAAGCGGGGGCACACTGACGATCAAGCAGGCGAATGTTTCGCCCGTGATCGGCTCTCTCGACATCGATGTCGCCGGCGAAGCCCCGGCGATCGCCGAACTCGCCTCCTTTGAGCCGATCAACGCCATGCGCCATGTCGGGCTTGCGCCTGAGGATTTGAGCGGCACCGTCACCGGGCATGTGCGGGCCGACATTCCGCTGACTTCCGGCGTCGATACCTCGAGGCTCGACTGGCTGGTGGCGCTGGACTACCAGGATCTTTCCTTAGCCAAGCCGTTCGAGGACCAGATGGTGACCGAGGCCGACGGGTCGATCACCGTGAGCCCCGACCGTGCGGTGATATCGGCGAAGGCGAAGCTGAACGGCATTCCAGCCGAGCTCGACCTGGTCGAGCCGCTCGAGGACAGCGGCCCGCCGCGCAGCCGTAAGGTCGCGCTGGTGATCGACGACAAGACGCGCGCTGCAGCAATGCCCGGCCTGTCGCCGCTGCTTTCCGGAACCATCAAGGTGGCGATCGACAAGAGCGGCGAGGGCGTCCAGAACGTGTCGGCCGACCTGACCAACGCAAGGCTCGACATCCCCTGGGCAGGATGGAGCAAGGGTGCCGGCATTCCGGCCAAGGTCACCTTCACGATGGCAAAGTCCGGCAGCACGACCACGCTGTCCGACTTCGATCTCGATGGGAAGAGCTTTTCGATCGACGGCGATGTGACACTGGTCAACGGGGCGCTGTCCTCGGCCCGGTTCAGCAAGGTCGCGCTCAACAGAGGAGACGACGTCGCGGTCTCGGTCAAACGGTCGGGCAAAAGCTATGCGGTCAACGTCAGCGGCGACTCTCTCGACGCCCGCTCGCTGATCAAACAGTTCACCACAGACGTCGATACAGCCACAAAAGGCGCCGGCGCCGACGCGATCTCGGTCAGCGCCGACGTGAAGTCGCTGACCGGCTTTCACGACGAGGTGCTGTCGAACCTCAAGCTGAATTACAGCGCTGCCGGCTCCCGGGTGAATGGTCTCGATGTCAGCGCGACGGCGAGTTCGGGTGCCGCCATTGCCGTCCGAAACACCACCGGCGACGGCGGCCGGTCCCTCAGGATGAAATCGGCCGATGCCGGCGCTATCCTGCGCTTCCTCAACATTTACGAGCATATGGAGGGCGGGGCTATCACGCTGTCGCTGGCGGGCGACGCCGACGGGCCAATGAAGGGGCAGGTCGACGCCAGCAATTTCTATGTCGTCAACGAGCCGAAGCTTGCGTCGATCGTGTCGACCAGGCCGGCCGGCGATACGCGCAGCCTCAACCAGGCGGTCAAGGCCAACATCGACACCTCAAGGGTGCAGTTCGAGCGCGGCTATGCCGAGATCGACAAAGGCTCCGGCTATCTCAGACTGGCAAACGGTCTGTTGCGCGGTCCGCGCATCGGCACCACCTTCCAGGGCACGCTCTACGACCAGGACAACAATATGGACATGACCGGCACCTTCATGCCGGTCTATGGGCTGAATCGCATCTTCGGCGAACTGCCGCTGTTCGGCCCGCTGCTCGGCAACGGCCGCGACCGCGGCCTGATCGGCGTCACCTACCGGCTGCGCGGCAACGCCAACAAGCCGACGCTCAACATCAATCCGCTGTCGGTGGTGGCGCCGGGAATTTTTCGCTCAATCTTCGAATATCGGTGATGAGGCCGACTAGATCGGCCGCACCAGAACGTGCTTCTTCCTGCCGAACGAGAGCTTCACTACACCTTCCGCGCCCAGGTCCTGGAGCGTCACTACGCGCCGGTCATCCGTGACCGCCTGGTCGTTGAGGCGCACGGCGCCGCCCTGGACGTGCCGGCGCGCTTCGCCATTGGAGCCGGCGAGTCCGGCGGTGACGAACAGCGACAGGATTCCGATGCCGGCCTCGAGATCAGCCTTGGCGACGTCGATGCTGGGCAGCGTGTCGGCGAGCGCGCCTTCCTCGAAAGTCTTGCGCGCGGTCTCTGCAGCCGTTTCGGCCGCCTCGCGGCCATGCAGCATGGCGGTGATCTCGGTGGCGAGAATCTTCTTCGCCTCGTTGATCTCCGAGCCGCCGAGCTTTTCGAGGCGCGCGACCTCATCCAGCGGCAGCGTCGTGTAGAGCTTCAGGAAGCGCCCGACATCCGCGTCCTCTGTGTTGCGCCAGTACTGCCAGAATTCGTAAGGGGACAGCATGTCGCCATCGAGCCAGACAGCGCCGGAGGCCGACTTGCCCATCTTGGCGCCGGAGGAAGTGGTGAGCAGCGGCGTGGTCATCGCAAACAGCTGCACGCCTTCCATGCGATGACCGAGATCGATGCCGTTGACGATGTTGCCCCACTGGTCGGAGCCGCCCATCTGCAGCCGGCAGCCGACGCGCTTGTAGAGCTCGACGAAGTCGTAAGCCTGCAGGATCATGTAGTTGAATTCGAGGAACGACAGCGACTGCTCGCGGTCGAGCCTGAGCTTCACGGAATCGAAGGCCAGCATGCGGTTTACGGAGAAATGCCGGCCGACATCGCGCAGGAAACTGACGTAGTTGATCTCCATCAGCCAATCGGCATTGTTGACCATCACCGCGTCGCCCGCGCCGCTGCCGAATTTGAGATAAGGCGCGAAATTGCGGCGGATGCCGACGAGATTGCTCTCAATGTCCCCAGGCGTCAGCAGCTTGCGCGCCTCGTCCTTGAAAGAAGGATCGCCGATCATCGAGGTGCCGCCGCCCATCAGCGCGATCGGCCGGTGGCCGGTCTGCTGCAGCCAGTGAAGCATCATGATCTGGATCAGCGATCCGGCATGCAGGCTCTTCGCCGTCGCATCGAAGCCGATATAAGCGCTCACCGTTTCCTTGGCGAAAAGCTGGTCGAGGCCGGTTTCATCCGAAATCTGGTGGATGAAGCCGCGCTCGCTCATGATGCGCAGGAAATCGGACTTGAAGGCGGACATCTTTTCTTCCCGGAGATCGCACGGCATTTGGCCGAGCTTGACGTGAAGGGGCGCGTTTAGCATCCAAGCGCGATCAGCAAAAGTGGTTTCCGGTTTTGCGTAGGATCGCGCTTCAAGAGGCAAACAGGTGATCAGCAAAAGTGGTTTCCGGTTTGCGTGGGATCGCGCTTCAACGGGCAAATGGGCGATCAGCAAAAGTGGCTTGGGGCTTTGCGTGCTATCGCCGCATCCTTGCTTCGCCTCTTTTGCTGGCGTAATGAGGCGCCCGCGCAAGGGCAGCACGCCCCGACGCGCCGCGACGGGGCTATCCCGCAGATCAGATCGGACAAGCTCCCGCGATGAACAGGAACTATCTCCTCCTCTTTCTGTTCAGCATCCTGATGACCGTCAGCGGGCTGGCAAGCCTGCCGCCGATCGACCGCGACGAATCCCGCTTCGTCCAGTCGACCAAGCAGATGGTCGAGACCGGCGACTACATCGACATCCGCCTGCAGGATGTGACGCGCTACAAGAAACCGATCGGCATCTATTGGCTGCAATCGGCGGCCGTCGTATTGAGCGGTGAGGGGGCCGAAGCGCCGATCTGGGTCTATCGGCTGGTTTCGATGCTCGGCATTGCGCTCGCCGTCGTGGGCATCGGCTGGACGGGCACAAAACTCTTCGGCGCCAATGCCGGCCTTGCCGCCGGCCTGATGATAGCCGCCATCTTCGCCACCGCCTTCGAAGGCCGCGACGCCAAGACCGACGCCATGTTGCTCGCCTGCTGCGTGGCCGCGCAAGGCGCGTTGGCGCAGGTCTATCTGGCCGCCCGCCGCAAGGAGCCGATTGCCGGCCACCTCCCATGGATCTTCTGGATCGCGCAGGGACTGGGAATTCTGATCAAGGGTCCGGTCGCTCCGCTGTTGTCGCTGCTGACGGCCGGCGCGCTGTTCGCCTTCGAACGCGACTGGCGCTGGCTTTTGAAGCTGAAGCTGGTGCGCGGCGTCGCAATCGTGCTCGTCATCGTGCTGCCCTGGATCATCCTCATCAGCTGGAAGAGCGGCGGCGCCTTCTTCCAGGAGGCGGTCGGCAAGGACATGCTGAACAAGGTGGCGCAAGGCGAGGAATCGCATGGCCTGCCGCCGGGCTTCTATATGCTCACCTATTCGCTGTTCATGTGGCCTTTCGGCCTGATCGCGGTCGGCGCCGGGCTGCAGGCCATCAACCGCTTCTGGGACGACCCGCGCCTGCGCTTCTGTCTCGCCTGGTATATCCCCTTCTGGCTGGTGTTCGAGGCGATCCCGACCAAGCTGCCGCATTATGTGCTGCCGGCCTATCCCGGCATGGCGCTGCTGATCGGCTGGCTGCTCACCTTGCCGGAGGACAAGGCCAATGCGCCGCTCAAGCGCTGGCAGAGCTGGCTGTGGTGGTCGACCGCCTTCGGCGTCGTCGTCGTGTCGATCGGGCTAGCCGCAGTATGCATAGGCGCGCCGCTCTATCTCGCAAAAGCCTTTTCCTGGTGGAGCATTCCGGCGGCAATCGCCGCGCTCGTGACCGGCTATCTGGCTTTCCCGCGCCAATTGCAGGTGCCGCTCGAACGCATCGCGGCGATCGCGATCGGCGCGGGCGTAACGTTCAGCCTGCTGTTCGGCGTGATTGCGCCGTCGCTGAGGCCGATCTGGCTGAGCCCGGCCATCAGGGCAGCCGTCGATGCCAACCGTCCTTGCGACACCACGGTGCTCGCCTCGTCCCCCTATCACGAGCCGAGCCTGGTGTTCCTGGTCGGGACCAAGACCGTGCTGACCGACGTCGATGGCGTGGCAAGGCACCTGCTGGCCGATCCGACCTGTGCGCTGGGACTGGCGCCGGTCAAGGAGGAGCAAAAGCTCAACGAGCTGCTTGCCGGGCAGGGCAAGTCGGCGAAGCGACTGACCGAGATCGACGGGCTCAACTATTCGTCAGGAGACAAGCTGGCGCTCGGCCTTTATCGAGTGGCCCAGTGAGGAATAATGTCGGAGCTCGAAGACGCCTATAGAGCCATGTCCGCCGTTTCTCTTTACCGCCGTTCGCTCGGCAACTTCCTCGACACGACGCGCATCGTGCAGCGGCGTTTTGCAGTGCGTCCCGCGCGCTATCCCGAGATTCCCTGGCTCGTCTGGGTCTCTGCATGGCTTCTGCTGGCCATAGCCATTGGCCTCACCCTGGACAGCGCCGCCGGCAGGATGCGCGGCGGGTGGACGCCAGGCTTCGTCCGTTTCACCGACTTCTTAACGGATTTCGGCCTGGGCGGCTGGTATCTCATCCCCGCGGTTCTCTGCCTCGTCGCCGCCAACCTGACGGACTGGCGACGGCTTTCCAGGTCGTCGCGTCTGCTCGTCTACAATTGGACCTGCTTCGCTTTCCTGGTGCTTTGCGCGGTTGGTCTTTCCGGGCTGGCCGTCAACTTACTGAAATACGGCATCGGCCGGGCCCGGCCGCTCTATTTCAACGATTACGGGGTGCTGTCGCTGCATCCCTTCGCCATGGATGCGCGCTTCGCCGGCTTTCCGTCCGGCCATGCCACGACGATGGGGGCGGTGTTCGGCGTCCTCTTGCTGCTGTTTCCAAGGCGCTGGCACATCGCGCTTGCGGCCACGGCCTTGATCGCTTCGACGCGCGTCTTCGTCGGCGCGCATTATCCGAGCGACACAGTGGCCGGCTTTGGGCTCGGCCTTGCCTTTGCGATCGCCGCAGGGCTGGTCTTCGCGCGGCTCGGTTTCATCTTCCGACGGCCGTCGTCGACCAGACCCGTGCCCAAGCGCACGTTCCGGCTGCTGTCTTCCAGCGGATCCAAGGACAAAACATCGCTGGCGAGGCGGAGCCGCGAGCAATTGTCGGCTGACCGCCCGTAGAGCTATTTGGTCTAAGGATCGCCCGAAATCTACCTCAGCCGCTTCGGCCGTGGATCGGCGAGCTCGCCGGCCAGACGCCGGTCGAGGTAGTCGGCGCATTCGTCGATCAGCAGTTCGGCGTGGTTGGCGAAGAAATGGTTGGCGCCGGAGATAGTCTTCTGGGTGATGGTTATGCCCTTTTGCGTGTGCAGCTTGTCGACCAGCGTCTGGACGTCCTTGGGCGGCGCCACCTTATCGGCATCGCCATGGATGATGAGGCCGGACGACGGGCAGGGTGCCAGGAACGAAAAATCGTAGGTGTTGGGCTGCGGGGCGACCGAGATGAAGCCCTCGATCTCGGGCCGGCGCATGAGCAGCTGCATGCCGATCCATGAGCCGAAGGAATAGCCCGCGACCCAGCAGCTCTTGGAATCCGGATGCAGCGACTGCACCCAGTCGAGCGCAGCGGCCGCGTCCGACAATTCGCCGGTACCGTGGTCGAACTCGCCCTGGCTGCGGCCGATGCCGCGGAAATTGAAGCGAAGCGTGGTGAAATCGCGCTTCTGGAACATGTAGAAGAGGTCGTAGACGATCTTGTTGTTCATCGTGCCGCCGAATTGCGGGTGCGGATGCAGCACGATGGCGATCGGCGCGCTCTTTTCCTTGGAAGGCTGGTAACGGCCCTCCAGGCGACCAGCCGGACCGGCGAAAATGACCTCAGGCATAAAATACTCCACGTGGCATTCGAAGGCGCGGGCCCGGACTCTTCCTTTGGCCCATTCTGTGGCCTTGACGCCGGGCAAGCGTCTTCCTAGAAGCTAGTTTAGAATTGTTCAAAACTGGGTGCCGAGAACGCATTTTCTCGGCCGCCCGCGCCGCAAGCCGGGTAAATAGGACGGCTCGCCTTGCAATTTCAAGGAAATAACGCGCTGTCCTCGCGGAATGGCTGCTGACAGGATCGACTGAAGGAAAATGGCCGCAACTCGCGCCTATCTCGACTACAACGCCAGCGCACCTCTCATGGCAGAGGCGCGGTCGGCGGCGGTCGCGGCGCTCGATGCCGCCAATCCGTCGTCGGTTCACAGCGAGGGCCGCGCGGCGCGGCGGCTGATCGAGGATGCCAGGCGTGACGTGGCAAGACTGGTCAATGCCAGGCCCGAGCACGTCGTGTTCACCTCCGGCGCGACGGAGGCCGCATCGACGATGCTTACTCCCGACTGGCAGATGGGGCGCGGCTCTGTCCGCATCAGCCACTTCTATGTCTCGGCTGCCGACCATCCCTGCATTCTGAATGGCGGGCGGTTCTCGGCGGCGCAGGTGACGAGGATCGGCGTCGATCGAGACGGCATTGCCGATCTCGAGACGCTGACTACGGCGCTCTCCGCGCATGACAAGGCTGCCGGCCTGCCGCTGGTGGCGATCCATGCCGCCAACAACGAGACGGGGGTGATCCAGCCGATCGGACGCATCGCCGAGGTCGTCAAGGAAGCGGGCGGCGTGCTGGTCGTCGACGCCGTGCAGGCGGCAGGGCGGATTCCGATCGACATGTCAGCCGGTTATGCCGATTATCTGATCCTGTCCTCGCACAAGATCGGCGGCCCGAAGGGCGTCGGCGCCATCGTCGCCCGGGCCGATCTGATGATGCCGAAGCCGCTGATCAATGGCGGCGGCCAGGAAAAGGGCCATCGCGCCGGCACGGAGAATCTTCCCGGCATTGCTGGTTTCGGTGCCGCGGCGCGGGCAGCACTCGCCGGCCTGGAAGACATGGAAGCGGTCGCGCGCCGTCGCGACGAGGTCGAGGCAATCGTGCGGGAGCTCGTCCCTGATACGCAAATCTTTGGAGCGGCCGCGCCAAGGCTTGCCAACACGACATTCTTCGCTATTCCCGGCGTCAAGGCCGAGACGGCGCAGATCGCCTTCGATCTCGCCGGTGTAGCCCTGTCGGCCGGTTCCGCCTGCTCGTCGGGGAAAGTCGGGCCAAGCCAGGTGCTGAAGGCGATGGGCCACGGCGAGAGCCTTGGCGCCTTGCGCGTCTCGATTGGCCGCGCTACCGGCGCCGAGGAGATCGAGGCGTTCCGGGCGGCTCTGGCGGGCATAGCCGCGCGTCGGGCTGGAAAAGAGAAGGCTGCCTGACGGCGGCAAGGCATCGGACGAGAGATCCCCGGCGGTTCTCCAAATCCGGTGTTCGAAAGACGAATTCAGGCCATCCGGCCTGGTAGAGCCGTGCGTTTCGTTTGGACGGGTGAATTTCCGGCCGGAACGCACTATATGGAGCTTACTCCGCAGCCGAGTCCTTCCTGGGGCGCGTTTGTGCGGTGCCATAGTTTGAAAACTGCCGGGCCTTGACCCCGGCGTGGATGGAGAACGCTTATGCCTGCTGTGCAGGAGACGATCGATCGAGTCCGAAAGATCGACGTCGACCAGTATAAATACGGATTCCAGACAGAGATCGAGATGGATAAGGCCCCCAAGGGCCTGAGCGAAGACATCATTCGCTTGATCTCCGAGAAGAAGGGCGAGCCGGACTGGATGCTGGAATGGCGTCTGGGCGCCTATAGGCGCTGGCTGACGCTGGAAGAGCCGACGTGGGCGCGCGTCCACTATCCGAAGATCGATTTCCAGGACATTTACTATTACGCGGCGCCGAAGAGCACGCCGGGACCGAAGTCGCTGGACGAGGTCGATCCCGAATTGCTCAAGGTCTACGAGAAGCTTGGCATTCCTTTGAAGGAGCAGGAGATCCTCGCCGGCGTGCAGAAGACCGACGCTTCGGAGCTGGAGGAGGCCAACGACAACGTCTACAAGTCCGGCCGCGTCGCGGTCGACGCCGTGTTCGATTCCGTCTCGGTGGTCACCACCTTCAAGAAGGAGCTGGCTCAGGCCGGCGTTATCTTCTGCTCGATTTCGGAAGCGATCCGCGAGCACCCTGAGCTGGTACAGAAATATCTGGGCTCGGTCGTGCCCACTTCCGACAATTTCTACGCCACGCTGAACTCGGCCGTGTTCACCGACGGCTCCTTCGTCTTCGTGCCGAAGGGCGTGCGCTGCCCGATGGAGCTGTCGACCTATTTCCGCATCAACGAGAAGAATACCGGCCAGTTCGAGCGCACGCTGATCATCGCCGAAGAAGGGGCCTATGTCTCCTACCTCGAGGGCTGCACGGCGCCGCAGCGCGACGAGAACCAGCTGCATGCCGCGGTGGTCGAGCTGATCGCGCTCGACGATGCCGAAATCAAATATTCGACGGTGCAGAAC
>NZ_RZSN01000117.1:0-19784 GCF_003997315.1 Mesorhizobium sp. M1A.F.Ca.IN.020.04.1.1 | reverse complement strand
GTGACGTCGCTCGCGTCGAAGCCGCTCGGCACCTCCGAGAAGGTGAAGGTCACCGCCGAGGTGTTGTGATGGTCGTCGAAGGTGTCGCGGTCGAGAGCGACCACGACCGTCGGGTTGACGGTGTCGACCGTGGCCGTGTCGGTGTTGGAGGCGGTGTTGTCGTTGCCGACCGGATCGGTGAAGGTGTTGGCGCCGACCGAGATCGAGACCGGCGTCGTCGAGTTGTCGTCGGCCGTGAAGGTCGCCGTGTAGGTCTTGCCCGACGGATCGCCGGCAAGGTCCTGGGTGAGGCCCGAGATCGAGCCGCCCGACACCGTGACGTCGCTCGCGTCGAAGCCGCTCGGCACCTCCGAGAAGGTGAAGGTCACCGCCGAGGTGTTGTGATGGTCGTCGAAGGTGTCGCGGTCGAGAGCGACCACGACCGTCGGGTTGACGGTGTCGATCACCACCGTGTCGGAGCCACCAGCGCCAGCGTTGCCGGCAGTATCGGTATAACTGCCGGCAGTTACCGAAACGGAGCCAATGCCATCAAAACCGTCTGCAGCCGTGAACTTCGCCGTATAGTGCGAAGCATCGATCATCACAAAGTCAGTCAGCGTGCCGTGAGACGCCGTAACGTCGGCCGCGGTGAAGCCCGTCACCGGGCCAGTGAATGTGAACGTTACGACCGAGCTGTTGTCGCTATCACTTAAGGCAGAATCGACAATATTGACGGCTACAGGAGCATGGCCGGCGCTATCGAGAACCACAACCTTCTCAACACCCGTGACCTTGAGATCGAGCGTCTTGAAGGTGTAGACCGAGCTATCGGCCTGGCCGGTTTGGGTGCTTATGTGCGCCGGGAGCCAAACGTTCTTGAAGTATGCAATCTCTGCCGTAATCGCGGGATCGTTTAGCTGAGCTGCGCTGAGCCATATCTGCAAAGTGTCGGCGTCGGGCGTGGATCCGGCTTTGCCGAGCTGCACCGCGCCGTTTCCGCCATCATAGGAGTCATACCCGGTAAACGAAGTTCCGCTAAGTACAGTCTGACTGGGCTCAGTTCCGGCCGTGGCCTGGTCTGTTCCGGAATACAGCGTCGCACCGGTTGTCGTCAGCGTGGAAGTCGTGAATGTGCTACCCAGCCAATATTGGTTCTCAAAGGCCTTGTAGATCAGGATGTCCGATCCCGATCCACCAAGCACCGTGTCAAAGCCGCTACCGCCATTGAGGATATCATCGCCAGACCCGCCATTCAGACGGTCGCTTCCGGCGCCCCCGGACAGAATGTCATCTCCGCTGCCGCCAACCAGATTGTCGTTGCTGCTCGTGCCAACGGTTGTGGCCATCTTTCATCCCCCTGGCAGACGCGCTCCGCGCCTGCTCGTTGGCCGTCGGAGACGGCTGACTACCCCATGCCGAATGGATCGGCGCCCAGTCTTACGGGGAGAGGATCAGAATGTGCCATGCAACCAGGCGCAACCCGACGGTCCGGCCCGTGAACGGCCAGCCCAAAAGGCGATTCACAGACAGGTGGTGGCTCGATGGTGATGGCTACGACGGCGATGATCGCCGCGTTGCTTTTCCCCTACCCCAGTAGCGCCGTACTCGTTGTTGCCGGTCGGGAGGTAATTCGCGCTACCCTATATATTAGGATATTATTAACTCTACCGCAGCGCGCGCGTCAATGTCGAATTCGAAGAAGAGTTAATGACAAAATGCGTACTTGTACGCACAGGGTGGATAAAACTGCATCGCACGGGCAAATAGAAATTCGTCTTCCACGTAGCGGATCAGGCCTGTCCCACCGCTCACACCGCCTTGCCGAGCTTGCCGTCGCGCTCGGCGGCCGCCTTCTCGACGGCGCGCTTCAGCTCGTCCTTGATCTCGACGGTGTCGGCCATCAGCGTCTCGATCTTCAGGAAATCGAGCACGCGGTATTTCGAGACGGCCGGGCGGATAAGAATATCCGGCGGGTGCTGCCGCAGCTTGTTGGCGATGATCGACTGCATCATCAGCTGCGTGGCGCCATACATGAGGTCGACCGTGGTCGGATGCTTGCGTTCGACGTCGCTCGGCGCCCCGACCACGTCGATGGCGATGATGATGTCGGCATCCTTCTCGACCAGGTCGAACGGCACCGGGTTGTAGATGCCGCCATCGATCAGCAATCGGTCGTCGCGCATCACCGGGCGGAACACCGCCGGAATGGCGGCCGAGGCCGCCAGCGCCGATTGCAAATCGCCCTGCGAGAACACCGCGAGCTTGTGGCCGAAATAGTCGGTCGCCGTCACCTTGAGCGGAATCTTCAGCTCTTCGAAGGTCGCCGGAATGGCGTCAGGCAGGAAGGCCTTCAGGATGCGCTCGATATTGAACTGGCCGACGCGGATGGCGCCCTGCATGGCCTCGGCGATCGTGCCCGGCCGCGAGCGCCACATGCGCGCGGCCACCTCGGCGCGGCTGCCGAGGATCAAGCGGCTGTACTCGTGGATCTCCGCCCCTCGCATGCCGGCGGCCATGCCGGCGCCCATGATGGCGCCGATCGAGGAGCCGGCGATCGCCACCGGTTTGATCCCTAGCTCGTCCAACGCCTCGATAGCGTGAATATGCGCCAGCCCGCGCGCGCCGCCGCCGCCGAAGGCAACCGCGAAGGTCGGGCTCATCCCTTGCGGGCTCCCGCCACCTGCACCAGCGGCGGTCCGATCACCATTATCGCCGGGTCGGCCGACAGAAGCTTCCTTGCCGCCGCCTTGACGTCTGCAAGCGTCACCGCATTGATCAGCGCGGCGCGGCGCTTGATGTAGTCGATGCCGAGATCGTCGAGCTGCAGCTCGACCAGCGTCGCGGCAATGGAACTGGAGGAGTCGAGATTGTTGATGGCGTAGGCGCCGATCATGTATTTCTTGGTCGCCGCGAGCTCCTCCTCGGTCGGGCCGTTCTCGGCCATCTCCTTCACCACCTGACGCACGATGGCGAGCGTCTCGGCGGCGCGGTCGGAACGCGTCGCCGTCGTGACCAGCAGCGCGTTGGAATGCTCGTGATCGACGAGATCGGAGCTGACGCTATAGGCGAGGCCGCGCTTCTCGCGCACCTCCTCGTAAAGCCGCGACGTGAAAGTCGAGCCGCCGAGGATCTCGTTCATCAGCACCGCGGCGTAAAAATCGGGATCGCTCCGTTTGACGCCAGGCCAGGCAAGCTGCAGCGAGGTCTGCGGCAGATCGTAGTTCACTTCCAGCTGCTGGCCGAGCTTCAGCGACACGTCCGCCACCTGGGCCAGCGTCTGCGTCTGCGGCAGGTCGCCGAACACCTCGTCCAGCTTGCCGGAGAGCGTGGCGGCGTCGATGTCGCCCACCACCGCCACATGCAGGCCGGCGCGCGCGAAACTCGCTTTGCGAAAGGCCTTGAGGTCGGTGGCCGTTATGGTGGCAAGGCTCTCCTTCGTCCCCTCATCCGGCCGCGCATAGGGATGCTTGCCATAGATCGCGCGCAGCCAGCGCTGCTGGGCGATCGTGTTGGGGTCGCGCTCATTGGCGAGAATGCCCGAAAGCATCTGGGCGCGGATGCGGTCGATCGGCGCCTGGTCGAAGCGCGGGCTGTTCACCGCCAGCTTCAGCAGGCCGAACGCCTCGTCCTTTTGATCGGACAGCATGCGCATCGAGCCATAAAGGCCGTCGCGTGCCGCCTGAAAACTCATCTCGGCGCCGGCGTCGTCCAGCTTCGACTGGAAGGCCTCGCTGTCGAGGTCGCCGGCGCCCTCGTCGAACAGGCCGCTCATCAGATTGACCAGACCTTCCTTGCCGGCAGGGTCCTGCGCGGTGCCGCCGTCGAAGACGAAGCGGATGGCAACCAGCGGGATCGAATGGTCTTCCACCAGCCAGGCGGTGATGCCTTTCTTCGACTTCACCTCCTGGATGTTCATCTCCGCGTGGGCGGCCAGCGCCGGCAAGAGCAGGAAGAACAGGGCGAAGCAGAGGGTTGCGACGATACGGTAGACCCCACCTTCTCCCTTTGTGGGAGAAGGTGGATCGGCGCGCAGCGCCGAGACGGATGAGGGGTGCTGGAAGGAACGAGACTGCGGCAATTTCGAGCATGCCGCCAAGCTGGAGCACCCCTCATCCGGCCGCTTCGCGTCCACCGCCCGGGGGCGAGCCACGGGTCTCGCCCCGTCCCTCGGACCCCACAAGGGGAGAAGGGAAGAAGCGCCCATTCGTCCACGTTCCATGCTCATCATCAATTCCCCGCCTGTTGTTGCGGCAGGAGATAGCCGGTCGTCGAACGGTCTAGCACCAGGTAGCGGGCGGCCGCGGCCTTGACCTCTGCGGCAGTAACCTTGCGGATGCGGTCGGGCCATTCCTCGACATCCTTCACATTGCCGCCGGAGGCGAGCGTCGAGCCGTACATATTGGCCATGTCGTCCTGCTTGTCGCGGGCAAAGATCATCGAACGGACATAGCGGGTCTTGGCCCGCTCCAGCTCGTCACCGGTCACGCCGTCCTTGGCAATGCGCGCGACCTCGGCATCGACCGCCGCTTCGACGTCGGAAAGCTTGGCGTCGCCGCGCGGCGAGCCATACACGGTGAAGTTGGTGGCGTCGAGCATGGTGCCCTGAAAGAACGCGCCGGCCCCGGAGGCGATGCCCTGCTTCACCACCAGCTGCTGGTAGAGGCGGCTGCGGTTGTCGCCGCCCAGGATTTCGGCCAGGAGATCGAGCGCCTCCGCCTCGCCGGGCTTGGCGGTGTGATAGGACGGGACCACCCATTGCGTGGAAAAGCTCGGCACCGAGACGCGCGCATCGGTCAGCGTCACGGTGCGCTTGGTGTTCTGCTCCGGCTCGACCGGGCGGATGCGCGGCCGCAGGTCCGGCCCGCGCGCCACCTTTCCGTAAGTCCTTTCGGCCATTGCCTTCACCGCGTCCGGATCGACGTCGCCGGCGACGATCACCACGGCGTTGTTCGGCCGGTAGAAGGTGTCGTAGAACGCCTTGGCATCCTCGCGGTTCAATTGCTCCATCTCCTGCATCCAGCCGATCACCGGAATGCGGTAGGGCTGGTTCTGCCAGAGCGTCGCGTCGACCTCCTCGTCCAGCACTGCCTGCGGATCGTTGTCGATGCGCGAGCGGCGCTCTTCCAGGATAACGTCGCGCTCGGTCTTGATGACATCGTCGGTGAGGACGAGGTTGCGCATGCGGTCGGCCTCGAACCCCATCATCTCCTCGAGCGCCGAAGGCGGCACCGTCTCATGGAAGGCGGTGTAGTCGTAGGAGGTGAAGGCGTTGTTCGAGCCGCCGATGTCGGCCACGGCGCGGTCGAACTCGCCGGCTGCGTGGTTGCTCGTAGCCTTGAACATCAGATGCTCAAAGAAATGCGCGATGCCGGATTTGCCGGGCGGCTCGTCGGCGCTGCCGATCTTGTACCATACCATATGAGTGACGATCGGGGCGCGATGGTCCGGAATGACGACGACTTCCAGGCCGTTCTCGAGCAGGAAATCCTTGACCGCGGCTTCGTCGGCGGCGCGTGCCGGAGCCTGCGCCGCGAACGCCAGCGCGCCGGCAAGGAATGCTGCGCGCAGGCCTCTGGTGTTCAATGTCATCAAATGCTCCGGTTTCGGTCGCGCGACGATAGAAAAGGTTCCATGGCGAGGCAAAGTGATTTGTTCGTCATTTTCGAGGCGCGTGCGTCATTTCCTTTTCCCTTGCGGGAGAAGGGACGTGCCCCTCACCCCACCTCGACAAACCGGATCACCGTGTCGCCATAGCCGCGCTCGTCCACCACGGAAAAACCGGCGCCCGGTTCGAACGGCGCGGACGCCGCCTCCTCGACCACGCAGAGCGCGCCGGGCAGGAGCCAGCCGCCGGCTTTTGCCGAGCGCAGCGCGCGCTCGCCGAGGCCCTTGCCATAGGGCGGGTCGGCAAAGACCAGGCCGAAGGGCGACAGCGTGCCGGCTTCGCCCAAATGGGTCGCGTCGCGGCGGAAGATTTTGGTCCGCCCGGTGAGCCCGAAGGCCTCGACATTGTCGCGGATCAGCCCGCGCCCTTCCGCCGATTCCTCGATGAAGACGCAATAGGGGGCGCCGCGCGACAGCGCCTCCAGCCCGAGCGCGCCGGTGCCGGCGAAGAGATCGAGCACACGGCCGCCTTCGAGCTTTTCGGCATAGCGATGCGCAAGCACGTTGAACACCGCCTCGCGGGTGCGATCGGTGGTCGGACGGATGGCATTGGAACGCGGCGTCGCCAGCGGACGCCCGCGAAACTCACCGCCGACGATCCGCATTGCCACCCCTCGGCCCCTTCGGACCGCGCGGCCTGTCGCCGCCGCTTCCCTCCGGCCGATCGTCTCTTGGCTTGCCGAACGGCGTGCCCTTGCCGCCCGGCCTGAACGACGCCTTCCGCGCCTTCGCTTCCGCGGCCTTCGCGGCGTCGGCCTCCGCCCTGCCCTTGCCGATGGGACGCGCGCCCGGCGCCATCCAGACATTGGCCTTGCGCTGGCCGGGCGGTTCGATCGGCCGCGGTTCGCCTTTCTTGCCGGCCTTGCCGCCGAAGCCGCGCTCGGACTTGCCGAAGCCGCGCTCGGATTTGTCGAAGCCAGACTTGTCGAAGCGAGACTGGGGACCGCGTTCGCCGAAGGCTCGCTCGGGCTTCGTCGAAAGCTTGCTCAGCGCCTCGTCGCGGCTGCCCTCACGGCGCTTGCGGGCCTTGATCAGCCCGCCCTCGCCGATCGGCCGGCGGTCGCCCTCGCGCGTGAATTTCGGCCGCTCGTCCTCATCGCGGCGCGGCTCGCTGCGTCGCACCGGCTTGTTGGAGAACGGTTTTTGGATCTCGGCGTCGAAATTGGCGCCGGACTCTTCAACCAGCCGCTCGCCGAGCTGCTCGCGCAGCGTGCGGCCCTTTATTTCCAGCACGTGGCCCTCGGGCAGCTCGTTGAGCTGGAACGGCCCGTAGGAGATGCGGATCAGCCGCGTCACCTCCAGCCCCAACGCGCCGAGGATGTTCTTGACCTCGCGGTTCTTGCCCTCGCGCAGGCCGATCGTCAGCCAGGCATTGCTGCCCTGCTCGCGGTCGAGCGAGGCCTCGACCGAGCCGTAGAACACGCCGTCGACGGCAATGCCGTCACGCAGGGCGGTGAGCTTGCTCTCCTCGACCTTGCCGTGGACGCGCACGCGATAGCGCCGCAGCCAGCCGGTGGCCGGCAGTTCGAGCACCCGCGACAGCCCGCCGTCATTGGTCAGCAGCAGCAGCCCTTCGGTGTTGATGTCGAGGCGGCCGACGGTCATCAGCCGCGGCAGATCGGCCGGCAGCACGTCGAAGACGGTCTTGCGGCCTTCCGGATCGCGGTTGGTGGTGACCACGCCTGCCGGCTTGTGGAACAGGAACAGCCTTGTGCGCTCGATCGGCGGGATCTCCGTGCCGTCGAGATGGATGACGTCGTCGGGCATGACGTTGAAGGCCGGCGACGACAGCACCTTGCCGTTGACCTTGACGCGGCCGGCGGCGATGAGTTCCTCGGCGTCGCGGCGCGAGGCGATGCCGGCGCGCGCCAGCCGCTTGGCGATGCGCTCGCCGGCCTCCGGCGCTGCTTCTGAGGGCCGCGGGCGCGGCTTGAAGCCGCCTTCCGGCTTTCTCGCGGCGCTGTCGCGCGGCGCTCGATCGGCGAAATCCCGCTTCGGGCGCTGCGCGAAGTCGCCTCCGTCTTCGCGCTGCGGCCGGTCGGCCAAGTCGCGCTTGGGGCGATCGAAGCGCCGTTCGGCGCGTTCGCCTTCGGCGGCCATCGGCCGGTCGCCGCGCGGCGTGTAGGGCTTGCGCCCTTCGCGCTTGTCGAAGGGTTTGCCGTCGCGCGGCGGACCTTTGCGGAACGGTCGTTCGCCACGCTCTCCACCTTCGCCCCCGTCACGAGGCTTATAGCTGCGTTTGAAATCGCGGCGCTCGCCTTCCGCGGCCGCTGGCCGATCGCCACGTGGCGTATAGGGCTTGCGGGCGCCATCGCGTTTTTCGAACGGCTTTCCCTCGGGGCGCGGTCCTTTGCGGAACGGTCGTTCTCCGCGTTCCGCGCCCTCGACGGCGCGCGGCTTGTAGCTGCGCTTGAAATCGCGCGCGGGGCGCTCGCCATCGGCGGCCATCGGCCTGTCGTCACGCTGCGTGTAAGGCTTGCGCGCGCCATCGCGCTTCTCGAAGGGCTTGCCCTGCGAACGCGCTCCCTGGCGGAACGGCTTGTCGCCGCGCGGCGTCGGTTTCGATCCGCCTTTGCCCGGCCCTTTGCGTGATGATTTCTTGTCGTCGTCCATATGGATCTTGCTCTTCTTGGACTGCCGCGGCGTACGCGCCCGGTCGGACACGTTATGCAGGCAGTGTCATCTTGATTTGCGCATGCAGCAGCGCGGCAAAAACCGATTCCGGTTTTCAGGGTCACGCGCTAGATAACAGGATCACCGTCGGGTGGCGAGGAGTAATCGGAATGCAAAGCGCGTGAAGCGGCCGGATTTCATGGCTTTGGCGCTCAAGGAAGCCGAAGCGGCCGCAAGCCGGGGCGAAGTGCCGGTCGGCGCGGTGATCGCCAACGGCAACATTGTCGTGGCCAAGGCCGGCAACCGCACGCGCGAGTTGGCCGATCCGACTGCGCATGCCGAAATGCTGGCGATCCGCGAAGCCTGCCGGCAACTCGCCAGCGAGCGGCTTACCGGTCACGATCTCTATGTGACGCTCGAGCCCTGCGCCATGTGCGCCGGCGCCATTTCGTTCGCGAGACTCCGCCGGCTCTATTTCGGCGCGGCCGACGAGAAGGGCGGCGCGGTGGTCAACGGCGTGCGCTTCTTCGCCTCGCCCACCTGCCACCACGCGCCGGACGTCTATTCCGGCTTGGGCGAAAGCGAAGCGGCCCTCATCCTGAAGGAGTTCTTTCGCGAGAGGCGGAATGGCAGTGAATGGTGAATGGTTGACGCAAGCAGGTGAGTAGCAAAGAAGCAGGTCGTGAGTAGTGAGCAACAGAGACCTATTCGCAATTCGCTATTCGCTACTTACAGCCCCAGCCAGTCAAACCAGCCGCCGCCCTTCTTGCCTTCCGCCTGCGCCTTGAGCCGGCGCTCCTTCTTGTACTCGTCCTCGCCGAGCTCGTTTTGCGGCGCGGTGTCGGCGGCCTGACGATAGGCAAGCGGCGGCTCGCTCAAATACTTGCGGACATTGGGATTGCCCTGCTTCTGCTCCGCGAGGCGGCGCTGGATCTCGGCGGTTCGGGTCGCGCTGGAATCGTCCGGCGACCAGCGCGGCGGATGGCTGGATGCAGAATCGGCCAAAGCCTTCTTCACCGCCACCGGGTCGGTCTGAACGTCCTCGACCGCTTCCGGCTGGTAGTTCGGGTCGTTCTGGTGGGCGGTCGCGTCGGCGCGAATGCGGGCGCGGCGCGCCTCGGGCGATTCGGGCCAGTCGGCGCTCGCCGTCTGGATGCTTTCCTGCGGTGGCGGCAGAGTTTCCTTCTGTCCCGGCGCAGGCTTCACCAGGTCCGGGCGCGGCTTATAGTCGATAGGATCGCGGCGCTTCGGCGTGATCGCGATGGCGCCCGAAACGTCGTCGGCGAGTTGCTCGGCGGCGGTCTTGTCGGTTCCGTAGGTCGGAGAGCCGACGCAGCCCGACATGGCTATGGCCGATGCCACAAGCGGCGCCAGCAGCGCGGCGCGCGCAAACGTTCTTTCGGTCATGCCAAAAAGTCCCACTTTAAAGCCTTTCGGTCGCCACCGGCCACAGGGGCGCGGTCCCCTTCTTCCCCGCGTTTGCGATGGAAATCCGGCGACAATTTGTCTGCCGGAGTGTCGCGTGTTTACCTCAACCACTTGTCAAGGGCAACGCGCGGGCGAATTTGCGCCGCCCGGCGTGGCACTTTTGCACTTATTTCATGGGTGCATATCGTTAGCCCAAAACCGCTGCGCACTCTTGGGCGACATGCACCTACAAACGCCCGAGCGCCCTCAGTTCACGCAGCACGGCAGCATCGCGGGCCGAGACATCGTGAAATTCCGGATCCTGCCCGACATCGGCCGTGTAGCGCCAGGAGCGCGCGCATTTGACCAGACCGCGATCCTGGGCCTTCTCGACGACGACCGCGACGCCCTTGACGTCATCCAGCGTGAAAGCGCCTTGCGGCGCCTTGCCATGGCTGATGACCAGATCGCTGGTGATCGCCATCTCGGCCATGTCGACATCGGCGATGGCTGCTTCCAGCGCCGCATCGTCGATGGTGACCACCGGCACGGCTTCCAGCGAGGAGCCGATCAGTTTATCGGCGCGCGCGATCTCAAGCGCGCCGGTGACGACGCGGCGCACCTGCCGGACCTTGCGCCATTTCTCGGCCAGCGCCTCGTTCCTCCAGTAATCCGGAATGGCCGGGAACTGGTCGAGATGCACCGAGGCGGCTTCGGGGTGACGGTCGAGCCAGGCCTCTTCCATCGTGAAAGGCAGCATCGGTGCCAGCCACTTCACCAGGCATTCGAAGAGATGGCGCACGACCTGCACTGCCGCCTTGCGGCGCAAGCTGGACGGCGCGTCGCAGTAGAGCGCGTCCTTGCGGATGTCGAAATAGAAGGCCGAAAGCTCCACCACCATGAAGTCGAGCAGCGCGCGGGTGATGCGCTTGAACTCGAAGGCGTCGTAGCCCTGGCGCACCGCCTCGTCGAGTTCGGACAGCCGGTGCAGCATCAGCCGCTCCAGCTCCGGCATCTTGTCCAGCGGCACGTCCTCGCCATCGTCATGGGCGAGCGTGCCCAGCATCCAGCGAATGGTGTTCCTCAGCTTGCGGTAGGCGTCGATATTGGTCTGCAGCACGTTCTTGCCGAGCCGCTGGTCTTCCCAGTAGTCGGTCGTCACCACCCAGAGCCGCAGGATATCGGCGCCGGACTGTTTTATCACGTCCTGCGGCACGACCGTGTTGCCGAGCGACTTCGACATCTTGCGGCCTTCCTCGTCCATGGTGAAGCCATGGGTGATGACCGTCTCGTAAGGCGCCCTGCCCCTCGTCCCGCAGCTTTCGAGCAGCGAGGAGTGGAACCAGCCGCGATGCTGGTCGGAGCCTTCGAGATAGACGTCGGCCGGCCATTTGAGGTCGGGCCGATCCTCCAGCGTGAAGACATGCGTCGAGCCGGAATCGAACCAGACGTCGAGGATGTCCGTCACCTGGTGCCATTTCGAGGCGTCGTGGTTGCCGAGGAAGCGCTCCTTGGCGCCCGGCGCGAACCATGCGTCGGCGCCCTCCTGCTCGAAGGCGTCCATGATGCGCTGGTTGACCGCCTCGTCCTTCAGCACATTGCCGTCGGCATCGGCGAAGACGGCGATCGGCACGCCCCAGGCACGCTGGCGCGACAGCACCCAGTCGGGGCGCTCCTCGATCATGGCGCGGATGCGGTTCTGGCCGGCCGCCGGCACGAAGCGCGTGTCGTCGATCGCCTGCAGCGCGCGGCTGCGCAGCGTCGTGCCGTCGCCGAGGTCCTTGTCCATATAGACGAACCATTGCGGCGTGTTGCGGAAGATGACGGGCTTCTTCGAGCGCCAGGAATGCGGATAGCTGTGCTTCAGCCGGCCGCGCGCGAACAGCGCGTTGCGCTTGATCAGTTCCTCGATCACCGCCTGGTTCGCGTTGCCCTTCTTGCCGTTGTCGTCGATGACGCGCGCGGGGCCGCCCTCGCGGTCCGGGCCGAAGCCCGGCGCATCCTTGGTGAAGAAGCCGGCATCGTCGACCGGGAACGGGATCGAGGTGTCGACGCCGCGCTTGATGAGTTCGGCCACCGCATCCATCCAGGCATCGAAGTCCTCGCGGCCGTGGCTGGGCGCGGTGTGCACGAAGCCGGTGCCGGCATCGTCGGTGACGTGCTCGCCGGCGATCATCGGCACGGGGAACTCGTAGCCGCCGCCCAGTCCTCTGAAAGGATGCGAAAGCGTAAGACTTGCAAGCTGTTCAGGGGAGACGTTGTGAAGCCGGTTCAAGGTGACCTTGGCTTTGGAAGCGGCGTCCTCCGCCAGCGCGTCGGCGAAGATCAGCTTCTCGCCGGGCTGCGGCCCGAAGCTGTTCTCGGCCGCGGTCACTTCGTAGAGGCCATAGGCGACGCGCGGCGAAAAGCTGACAGCGCGATTGCCGGGCAGCGTCCAGGGCGTCGTCGTCCAGATGACGACATGCGCCTCCAGCAGGTCGAGTGCCGTCCCATTCAGCGCCGGCGCGGCATCGGCGGCGTCGACCGGCCGGGCAAGGCTCGCCACCGGGAACTTCGCCCAGATCGTGTCGCTCTCATAGTCCTGGTATTCGACCTCGGCCTCGGCGAGCGCGGTCCGCTCGACCACGCTCCACATCACCGGCTTCGAGCCGCGATAGAGCTGGCCGGACATGGCGAATTTCAAAAGCTCGCCGGCAATCCGCGCTTCGGCGTGATAGGCCATGGTCGTATAGGGATTGTCGAAATCTCCGATGACGCCGAGCCGCTGGAACTCGTCGCCCTGCACCTTGATCCAATGGGCGGCGAAATCGCGGCATTCCCTGCGGAACTCGTTGACCGGCACCTCGTCCTTGTTCTTGCCCTTGGCCCGGTACTGTTCCTCGATCTTCCACTCGATCGGAAGGCCATGGCAGTCCCAGCCAGGCACGTAATTGGCGTCGTAGCCGCGCATCTGGAAGGAGCGGTTGATGACGTCCTTGAGGATCTTGTTCAGGGCGTGGCCGATATGGATGTTGCCATTGGCATAGGGCGGCCCGTCATGCAGCACGAATTTCTCTCGGCCGGCGGCTTCATCGCGCAGCTTGCGGTAAAGCTCCATGTCCTGCCAGCGCCTGACCAGGCCGGGCTCCTTCTCGGGCAGGCCGGCGCGCATCGGGAAATTGGTCTGCGGCAGGTAAAGCGTTTTGGAATAGTCGATGGTTTCAGCAGTATCGGTCACGGGGGTGTCGGTCATTGGGTCTGCCATGTGCATTGCCCGTTGGCAAAATAGCTCGGGCGTTGAACTATCATGATCTGGAAAAGCGCGAGGGGGCCGCGCGCAAAAGTCCCGGCGGCTCCGGCGGCGCTCAGGCCACCCGGAACACCGGGCCCGTAATTCGTATCGCGATCGCAAAAAGGCGCGAAAAGCTCGTCATGGCGTGGCTTTTAGCGGATGCCGCGGCAGGAATAAAGCGCGGATTTCAAGCCAAAGCGCCGGTATTTTGACTTACATCGAGAAATTGAAACGGTAGGTGGTCGACACGCCAACGGTCCACTGATCGCGGTCGCCGCGCTCCTTGACCAGACTGGAATCGGCCGCCGGCCCCATCAGGCGGGAATATTCGGTGAAGACGCTGGCCGTCATCGGCTCGGTCACTTTCCAGGTGATCGCGCCGCCGAGCCCGGTCGACTTCAGCCCGCCGCCCGGATGGTATTCGCTGAGGCCCGAGGCCGCAGCTTCCGTGGCGTTGACGCCGTAATAGGCGTCGAAATAGCCGGCCGAGGCGAAGGAGACACGGGGGCCGCCGGAAATGCGGACGGTCGGGGTGACGTCGTAGAAGGCGTCCGCCGCGATGTCGGCGACGAAACCGTTGTGGGCGCGGATCCCGTGTCTGAGCTCCGCCCGGGCCCGCACCCAATCCAGCGGATAGAATTCGAAGAAGCCGCCGACCTCGCCGCCCCAGCGCACCGGATCAAGGCCTTGCAATTCGTCCTTGCTGGAACGCGAGAACAGGAACTTGCCGGTCAAGCCGGCGCGCACGCTGCCGTCGTCGATCAGCGCCATCGAGATGTTGTCGTTGCGCGAGGTGAAACGCGCCTCCGGCCCTGCCTTGCCGAGCGAGATGATGGGCTGGGCGCTCAGCATATATTTCTTGCCGCCCTCGAAATTCGGGGCAACGAGACCGGTGGCGCCGAGCGTCAGGTACCAGTCGCCGGAAATCCAGCTCCCCTCGCCGGCCTGGGCAGAGGTGACGGCCATCAGGCCAGAGGCGAGAACCAGCGGAATCGTCCCGACAATACGCATGGTCAACCCTTACGCGAAACAGGCCGGCAGGAACACCGGGCAGCGCAGAAGGCATGGCGTCAGTGCGGTAAATTTTGACTTAAGATCCGTAACAGAGACGGCGCGGACCGCCAGCATGGAGATCGGCCGCCCGGCTCAGCTGCCGCGCGGCGCGTGCGACATGTCCAGCAGCTTGGCCACGGCCTTCGAGCCCTTCCCCGCGACGCGTGCCGATCCGTCGTCACCCACCTCAACGGTGGCGCCGCTGGAGAAGCTAAGCGACCAACCATCACCTTTGGCGTTGCGGCGCCGGTCGGTGAGCTCGATGCCGGCAGCCGTGACCAGCGCGACGATCCGGTCGGCGTCCATGTTGGTCCTCCAAAAACGCGCCCTCAATTCAGGTCAAGCCCGCCGGTAAGATCGCCGAGCGGCGGCTCGCCATGCGCGGCTACGGCCTTGTCGCGAACCACGATGCCGTGCAGGACCGGCAATTCGAAACGCTCGGTGATGAAGCGCAGGATCGACGTCGTGTCATAAGGGGTATGATCGACATAGCCGCGCTTGGCGAAAGGCGAAATGATGATCGCGGGAATGCGCGTGCCCGGTCCCCAGCGGTCGCCCTTGGGCGGTGCGACGTGATCCCAGATGCCGCCGTTCTCATCATAGGTGACGACGACCAGCATGTGCGGCCATTGCGGGCTCTTTTCCAGATGAGCCACGACGTCGGCGATATGGCGGTCGCCGGCCTGGATGTCGGCATAGCCGGAGTGCTCGTTGAGATTGCCCTGCGGCTTATAGAAAGAGACCTGCGGCAGGGCGCCGTCGTCGATGGCCTGGATGAAGCTCGCGCCAGTCAACCCGGCGTCGCGCAGATGTTCGCGCCTGGCCTCGGTGCCCGGAGCGTAATTGGCGTAATAGTTGAACGGCTGATGATGATATTGGAAGTTCGGGATCGGTGTTTTGTTGCCGTGGTCGAGCGTGTACTGCCAGGCTCCGGAATACCACGCCCAGTTTATGTGCTTGAGGCTGAGCATGTCGCCGATGGTCGGTTCCGTCTGCGGCGGCAGCGTGGTGGGCTTGGTAGGATCCGCGAGCAGCCGGTCGCCGCCGGGCGCCGGATCGTTGCCGCTCGGCTGGTATGGCGGCTGCATGGTGTTCACCGCGTAGAAATCCGGCGTCAGGTTGCCGTCGGAGACGAATTTCGGGATCCCGTCGCGCGCCGATTTCGGCGAATTGTCGGCGATCTTCAGCGCTGTGCCGCTGGCGTCCGTCACCGCGATCGACGGCTTGGCCGGGCTCTTGTCGGCATTCGCGTAGTACGGCGCGCAGGCGCAGATCAGCCACTGGTGATTGAAGAAGGAGCCGCCGAAGCCGCCCATGAAGAAATGGTCAGCGAGCACGTATTTTTGCGCAATGGCCCACATATCGGTCTTGGAGGCGTCCCAGTTGCTCATCGGCATGGCGCCTGAATCGGCCCAGGCGACGAACATGTCGTTCTTGCCACCGTTGATCTGCATCTGGTTCTGGTAAAAGCGATGCCACAGATCATGCGTCACGACGCTGAGCGGCACGTTGAACCCTTTCGGGTCGTTCACCGTGAACGGTTCGTTCGGAAGGTGCTCGGTCATTGCCTGCGTCACCGGCGGCGTGACGCCCTTGGCGGTCAGCCCGTCCCAGACCGGCGGCAGCTCTGACAGGACCGAGCCGTCACGGTCGCGCTGCTGCAAGCTTTCCTTGCTCGCCTTGTCGATGCCCTCGGCACCCGGAAAATGGCCATAGAGATTATCGAAGGCGCGGTTCTCGGCGAAGATGACGACCACCGTCTCTATCTTGGCGATGCCGTCCGGCGGATCGCCGGGCTGCGCCGCGAAGGCGGGAGGCGAAGCGACAGTGGACAGGGCGAGAGCCGAGGAAAACAGGGCGAGCCCATAGGATCGCTTCATCGCCGTACCTCCATTGCGCAAAGTCAAATGACCAGCTTCGGTGCATCTTGGCAATAGCCACCGCGCTGGACGGGTGATCACATCGGGATTACCTTCCTTCAACCGCAGGATGCGCGGCGAACTCTGCAGGGAGACGAAGCCATGAGCTTGCAAGGCAATACCCTGGAAGACGCGATCGGACGCACGCGCGACAAATGGGGATGGTTCGTGGCGCTCGGCGTGCTGCTGCTGATTTTCGGCGGCATCGCCTTCGGCAATCTCTTCATCGCCACCGTCGCTTCGGTCTATGTCGTCGGCTGGCTGATGCTGATGGGGGGCGTCATCGAGATCATCCATGCTTTCGGCGTCAAGACCTGGGGGCGCTTCTTCTACTGGTTGCTCAGCGGCCTGCTCTATGCCGTCGCCGGCTTTTTCGCCTTCTACAACCCACTGCTCGCCTCGGCGGTGCTGACGTTTCTGCTCGCCGTCGCGCTCATTGCTTCCGGGCTGCTGAGGGCCTGGGTCGCCTGGAACCACCGGCCGCAGCAAGGCTGGGGATGGCTGCTGGCAGCCGCGATCATCACCATCCTGCTTGGCCTGATCATCGCCATGGGCTGGCCGGTCAACAGCCTGTGGGTGCTCGGCATGTTCCTGGCCGTCGACCTGGTCTTCCAAGGCTGGAGCTTCATTGCCACCGGGCTGGCGCTCAAGCGGTAGGTTACTCGACCTTCGCGATTGGCCGAAGCCTGCCCAACATCGTCATCCCAGGCGAAGCAGAAGCTCCGTCGCGAAGACCCTGACGACATGAGAGGGCGTTTCGCCAATCGCCAAGGTTTGCAATCTGCTAGCCGGACGCAGGCGCTTTGACGCTTCTCTTCGCCACTGCGCCTTCCAGACCTCAGAAACAGATGGCGGCGTCCAGCTCCGATAGCGGACGCACACCTGCGAGCAGCGCCCTCGCCTCGGCCTCGTCGCGCTTCATCTGCGCGACTAGCGCATCGAGCCCATCGAATTTGAGCTCGGGGCGCAGATAGCCGAAGAACGACACCTGGCAGATCTCGCCATAGAGATCGCCGGAGAAATCGAAGGCATAGGTTTCGAGCAGCGGCACGCCATTATCGTCGACGGTCGGCCGGCGGCCGAAGCTGGCGACGCCGTCATGGAGCGTGCCATCGGCGCGGCGCAAGCGGACGGCGTAAATGCCTTCCTTCAGAGTGGCTTCCGGCGAAAGCTTCATATTGGCGGTCGGAAAGCCAAGCGTGCGGCCGAGCTGCTGGCCGGCGATCACCTCGCTCTCGACGGTGAAGCGATAGCCGAGCAGGCCGGCTGCTTCCCCGACCTTGCCTTCGCAAAGCAGGGCGCGGATGCGGCTGGACGAGACGACCTCGGCACCTTCGTCGCGGAAGGCGTCGACCAGCGTGACGCCGAAGCCGTGGCGCTCGCCGGCCGCCATCAGGAAAGCCGGGCCGCCCTGGCGGTCCTTGCCGAAGTGGAAGTCGAAACCGGTGACGGCATGGCTGACGCCCAGCCTGATTTCCAGCACATCGGTCACGAATGCCTCGGCCGAGAGCGAGGCGAAGTCGCGCGTGAACGGCTGCTCGACGAGGGCGGCAAAGCCGAGCCTGGCCAGGAGCCGCGCCTTCATCGGCGGCGGCGTCAGCACGAAGAGCGGCACGTCCGGCCTGAACACCTTGCGCGGGTGCGGCTCGAAGGTGAGCACCAGGGCCGGCACGCGGCGGCGGCCGGCTTCGGCCAGCGCCCGTTCCAGCACCGACAGATGGCCGCGGTGGACGCCGTCGAAATTGCCGATCGCCACGACGCCGCCGCGCAGATGCCCGGGCAACGGCGTGACCGCCGAAATGCGTTGGAAATCGTGCGTCATGTCGACCTGCGTGATGTCGGGGCGCCCGTCATGGTCCGGCTTCCCGCCTATTGCAGCCGCGGGATGACGGCGACCGGGCGATAACCGTGCGTCGTGAGGAATCCCGCCAGCCTTTCGGGATCCGGCCGCAGCGGGTCGCCATAGTCGCGCGCATGAATCCCGCCCGAGACATAGAGCACGTCGAACCCGTTGTCGGCGGCACCCTTGACGTCGGTCATCATGCCATCGCCGATGGCGAGAACCTGTTTGCGCTCGGCCGCGTGGCCGAGCAGCCCGGCGACCTCCTTCATGGCGAGGTTGTAGATCGGCGCGAAAGGCTTGCCGGCGATCAGCGTGCGGCCGCCGAGCTGCGCGTAGTCGCGCGCCAGCGCGCCGGCACACCAGATGGTGCGCTCGCCGCGCTCGACCAGGATGTCGGGGTTGGCGCAGATGAAGGGCAGGTTGCGGGCACGCAGCCGCTGCAGCAGTTCCGCGTATTCGGCGGGCTTCTCCACCTCGTCGTCATAGAACCCGGTGCAGACGACGCCGGAGGCTTCGAATTCCTCCACGAGTTCGACGTCCAAGCCGTCATAGAGGGTGAAGTCGCGCTCGGGCCCGATGTGGAAGATCTTCCTCGGACCCTCGGCGATCAAGTCGCGCGTGACGTCGCCCGAGGTGACGACACGGTCGTAGGCTTCAGCCGGAACGCCGATCGCATGCATCTGCGCAACGACGTCGGCGCTGCGCCGCGGCGAATTGGTGATCAGCACCACCGGCACTTTTGCCGCGCGCGCCCGGGCAAGCGCCTCCGCGGCGACGGGGAAGTGCCATTCGCCATTGTGCACCACGCCCCACACGTCGCACAGGATGGCCGCGTAGTTTTCCGTCAGATCGGTGAGCGAAGCGATGATGTTTGGCGAGTCCGCCATGCCGTTATCCTGAGACTGGTCTAGGCAAAGCCGCGACAGCCATCCTTTTGGTTCGGAGGCCGCCACGGCCGGTCCCGCATAACCGAAGCGCTCCATGCTGTCACCAGCTTTCGCCATCGCCGCCGGGACGAGCCGCGACCACGCCCGTTCGGAAGCGCAGGGTTAACACGCCGTCAAAATGGCGGTGCGTGCTTGAACGTTTCGGGCAAGCTGAAATTTAAGGATCTATGACCATGGTAGCACCGAACTAGGACCATGGTCGTATACCGGTATGGGTCTTTTGCGGGGGCTGAGCGCAATGATCGGCAGATTTATAGGCGACAAGCGGGGCAACTACGCCCTGTTGACAGTCGTCACGATGGTGCCGCTGATGGGTGCCGTGGCACTGGCCGTCGATTTTACGGAACTGGTTAGAGAGAAGCAGGAGACGCTCAACGCCCTAGATGCTGCTGGGGTCGCGACAGCGCAACAGATCGTCAGCGGAGCGAGCGACGCGGACGCGAAGGCCTACGCCAAGCAGTTCTTCGAGGCCAATCTCAGGCACGTGTCTCCGGCCAACACGACGCTGACCGTCACGCTGCCCAACAACAATGCCGGCGGCGGCACCCTGGTCCTGGACGCGTCCCTGAAATATCACCCCTATTTCCTGCCGGCGGCGGCGATGCTGCTCGGCGGGACTGCGGGCGACCACGTAGTCAATGTTTCGGCGAGGTCGGAAATCCGACTTAAGAACACGCTGGAAGTGGCGCTCGTGCTTGATAATTCCGGATCGATGTCGACCCTGGGCTCGGGAACCGGGCAGAAGCGTATTGACCTGCTGAAAGCCGCCGCCAAGCAGCTGGTCAAGACGCTGGCGCTGCAGGCCCAGCAGATGAAGCAGATCTCCAAGCCGGTGCAGTTCTCGCTGGTTCCGTTCTCTGCCTCGGTCAATGTCGGGCCGACGCATGACGGCGACAGCTGGATGGATCAAGATGGTATCTCCCCGGTCCAGCACGAGAATTTCGACTGGACGACAATGAGCGTAAGCGATGTCCCGACGGCACCTTTCGGTGATCGGCGTGAAGGACGATGTTCGGAGCCTTTGAGGGCTTCGACACATGACGATTTCAGAGCTTACGCTTAAATCCAGCGATCACGAGCCCGCGCGC
>NZ_RZSN01000116.1:0-20140 GCF_003997315.1 Mesorhizobium sp. M1A.F.Ca.IN.020.04.1.1 | reverse complement strand
GGTGTAGAGCAGTTCCATGAACTTCGCCGCATCCGGCCCGACCACCTCGATCTTGCCGAGCGTGGAGGCGTCGAACAGGCCGGCCGCTTTGCGCACCGTCACGCATTCGCGGTTGACGGCGGCGTGCATGTCCTCGCCGGCTTTCGGGAAATACCAGGCGCGCTTCCACTGGCCGACATCCTCGAACACGGCACCTTGGGCGGCCGCCCAGCCATGCGTCGCCGTGCGGCGCGTCGGGTCGAACAGCGCGCCACGCGCATGGCCGACGATCGAGCCGAAGGTGACCGGGGTATAGGGCGCGCGGAACGTGGTGAGACCGACCTGCGGGATCGGCTTGCCGAGCGTCTCGGCGGCGATCGCCAGGCCGTGCATGTTCGACGTCTTACCCTGGTCGGTCGCCATGCCGTTGGTGGTGAAGCGCTTGACGTGCTCGATCGAGTGCATGCCCTCATGCACCGCCTGGCGAATGTCCTTGGCGGTGACATCGTTCTGAAAATCGACGAAGGCCTTGACCGTGGTGCCCGGCCCGGCGCCGGGCGCAGCGCCAAGCATGCCGCGTGACCAGCTTTCACTGGCATCGACCTTTGGCTTGGCGCCCTTGCCCATCTTGCCGCTGGAATCCTTGCCGCCGGCGTCCCTTGCCGCCTGGGCGCCTGCCGCATAGGCCTCGTCGACCGTTGCCTCCAGACCGTCCGTGCCGTTGCAGGCGCCGACCGAGACGCAGTCCTGCGCATAGGTCCCCGGCACGAAGCGTCGCGCCTCCTCGTTGAAGGCGACTTTGCCGCGCGACTGCGAGAACAGATGCACCGACGGCGTCCAGCCGGCGGACATCAGGATGGCGTCGACCGCGATCCTGCGCTCGCCGCCGCCGTTCTTCGGCTGCACCGTCATCGACGATACGCGCAGCTTGCCGCCGGCGCTAACCACAGCGCGACCGAAATTGATCTCGATGCCGAGGCTCCTCGCTTCGTCGATCACCGCCCCCGACGGGTTGTCGCGCAGGTCGACGATGGCAGCGACATTGACGCCGGCCTTCCTCAGGTCGATCGCGGCCGCGTAGGCCGAGTCGTTTGCCGTATAGACGCCGACATTCCTACCGACCGCCACGCCATAGTGGTTGAGGTAGGTGCGCGCCGCCGATGCCAGCATGACGCCCGGCCGGTCGTTGTTGGCGAACACCATGTGCCGCTCGATGGCGCCGGTCGCGAGCACGACCCGCTTGGCGCGAACCTGCCACAGGCGCTCGCGCGCCAGCTCCCGGCCGGGGCTCTTGAGATGGTCGCTGACCCGCTCGACCAGGCCGACGAAGTTCTGCGCGTAGTACCCGAAAGCTGTCGTGCGCGACAGCACTCGGACATTGTCCATCGCCTTGAGTTTGGCGATCGCGGCTTGTGCCCAGGCAAAGCCGTCCTCGCCATCGATCCTGGCGCCGCTCTCGAAGCGCAGGCTGCCGCCGAATTCGGCCTGCTCGTCGGCGAGGATCACCCGCACGCCGGTTTCGGCTGCGGCAAGCGCCGCAGTGATGCCGGCCGCACCGCCGCCCAGCACCAGCACGTCGCAATGCGCGTAGCGCGCCGCATAATGGTCGGGATCCGGCCGGTCGGGGGAAACGCCAAGGCCGGCCGTCGCGCGGATCTTCGGCTCATAGAAGTTCAACCAGGCCGACTTCGGCCACATGAAGGTCTTGTAGTAGAAGCCGGCCGAGAACATCGGCGAGGCAATGTCGTTGACCGCGCCGACATCGAAGGCGAGCGAGGGCCAGCGGTTCTGCGAATTGGCGGTGAGCCCGTCATAGAGCTCCTGCACGGTCGCCCGCACATTCGGCGTCTTGCGCGCGTCGTCGCGCACGATCTGCACCAGCGCGTTGGGTTCTTCCGCGCCGGCCGAGAGGAAGCCGCGCGGCCGGTGGTACTTGAAGGAGCGGCCGACGAGATGCACGCCGTTGGCGAGCAGCGCCGAGGCCAGCGTGTCGCCCTCGATCCCGATATACTGCTTGCCGTCGAAGCTGAACGAGGCGGTCTTCGCCTGGCTGAGACGCCCGGCGCCGGAAATGCGGAAGGCGGCGTTCATTTCGAGGCTCCAGGCAGCTTCGCAGGCTTCGGCTCGCCGGCCTTGTAGGTCATGACGAACTTGTCGGTCACGGTGTCGCGCACGGCGTTGAAAAAGCGCGCGCAGCCATGGATGTGCCGCCAGCGCTCATAGATCACGCCCTTGGGGTTCGAGCGGATGAAGAAGAATTTCTCGAAATCGTCGTCGCTCTCGGCGGCAATGTTGGTCGGGCGCGCAATATGCGCCTCGCCAACATTGCGGAACTCGAGTTCCGGGCGCTCTTCCTCGCAATAGGGACAGCGGATGAGAAGCATCTAGGTTGATCCTACAATTCGCCATGGCTGACGCGGGCGCCGGCCGGTTGATCGCAAAGCTTCTGGCAGGCCATCTCGGCCATCATCAATGCGCCACCGCCGCCGCCGCCGCTTCGTCGATGAGACGGCCGGTGCGGAAGCGCTCGAGCGTGAAGGGCGCGTTGATCGGGTGCGGGTCGTCCCTGGCGATGGTGTGGGCAAAGACGTTGCCCGAACCTGGCGTCGCCTTGAAGCCGCCGGTGCCCCAGCCGCAATTGACATAGAGGCCCTTGACCGGCGTCTTAGCCAGGATCGGCGAGCGGTCGGGGGTCACGTCGACGATGCCGCCCCAGGAGCGCAGCATCTTCATGCGGGTGAAGATCGGGAACATCTCGCAGATGGCGTCGAGCGTGTGCTGCAGGATGTGCAGGCCGCCGGTTTGCGAATAGGAGATATACTGGTCGGTGCCGGCGCCGATGACCAGCTCGCCCTTGTCCGACTGCGAGATATAGGCGTGCACCGTGTTCGACATGATGACGCATGGCACCACCGGCTTGACCGGCTCCGAGACCAGCGCCTGCAACGGATAACTCTCCAACGGCATGCGCACGCCGGCCATATCCATGATGACCGACGAATGGCCGGCAGCGACGACGCCGACCTTCTTGGCGCCGATGAAGCCGCGCGTCGTCTCGACGCCGGTGACCGCGCCGTTGGCCGCACGCTTGACGCCGGTGACCTCGCAGTTCTGGATGATGTGCACGCCGCGCGCCGAGGCGCCGCGCGCATAACCCCAGGCGACCGCATCGTGGCGGGCCGTGCCGCCGCGGCGCTGCAGCGCGGCACCCATGACCGGATAGCGCGCCTCCTTGGAAATGTTGAGCGGCGGACAGAACTCCTTCGCCTGTTCCGGCGTCAGCCACTCATTGTCGATGCCGTTGAGGCGGTTGGCATGGATGTGGCGCTTGAACACCTGAACGTCATGCACATTGTGCGCGAGCATCATGACGCCGCGCGCCGAATACATGACGTTGTAGTTGAGCTCCTGGCTCAGTCCGTCCCACAACTTCAGCGCATGGTCGTAGATGCTGGCGCTTTCGTCATAGAGATAGTTGGAGCGGATGATGGTGGTGTTGCGGCCGGTGTTGCCGCCGCCGAGCCAGCCCTTTTCCAGCACCGCGACATTGGTGATGCCGTGCTCGGTCGCCAGATAATAGGCGGTGGCCAGGCCGTGGCCGCCGGCGCCGACGATGATGACGTCGTATTCCTTCTTCGGCTCGGGTGAGGTCCATTGCTCTTCCCAGCCCTTGTGGCCGCGCATCGCCTCGCGGGCAATGGCGAATACGGAGTATTTCTTCACGTTCAGCCTCGCGCCAAAAATCGCGGATCTCGGCCGGGCATTCCCCGGCGCGCGTGGTGTATCACTAGCGAAAGCGTGCAGTCACCCTTGCGCTGTTTGCGACGGCGCTTGCCGTTTTGCGCCGCGGCTGCGCGGCGCATGCCCGACAACTTGCATTCCGATCGGCAAGTCAGCTTTCGGGTGGCTGCCGAAATGCCGATTTGCGACCAAGCATCCCACCACCGGCTGGACCGGCATAGAGAAAGGATGAGAAATGTTCGCACTCACCGAAAAGGTCGCCATCGTCACCGGCGCCAGCTCCGGCATCGGCCGCGCTACGGCCAGTCTGTTCGCCGAGCAGGGCGCCAGTGTCGTCGTCGCGGCGCGCCGCCGGGCCGAGCTCGATGCACTCGTCGGCGAAATCGAGACGGCCGGTGGAACCGCAATTGGACTCGCCGGCGATGTCCGGGACGAAGCCTATGCCAGAGCTCTGGTCGAGCTTGCGGTCGAAAGGTTCGGCGGCCTCGACATTGCCTTCAACAATGCGGGCGCCGTCGGCTTGATGGCGCCGGTACCGGAGATGGCGCCGGCGACTTGGCACGACACGATCGACACCAATTTGACCAGCGCCTTCCTCGCCGCCAGGCACCAGATCCCGGCGATGCTGGAGCGCGGCGGCGGCTCGCTGATCTTCACCTCGAGCTTCGCCGGCTATACCGCCGGCATGCCGGGCATGGCCGCCTATGCCGCCGCCAAGGCGGGGCTGATCGGGCTGACGCAGGTGCTGGCCGCCGAATACGGCCCGAAAGGGCTGCGCGTCAACGCGCTGCTGCCCGGCGGCACCGACACGCCCGCAGCGACGTTCAAGACGCCGGAGTCGCGAACATTCGTCGAAAACCTGCATGCCTTGAAGCGTGTGGCCCGGCCCGAGGAGATCGCCCGCTCAGCGCTCTACCTTGCCTCGGACGCCTCAAGCTTCACCACCGGCGCGGCGCTGTTTGCCGATGGTGGCGTCTCGATCAATCGGACGTGACGTCGGCAGCCATGCTCATCCGCTGAAATAGCGCGACGGGGCCTTGCATTCCGGTCCGTTTTGACGATTTGGTTTCCCGTCGAAAACGGATCGGAACGATGCTGCTGATCAGAACCTATGTCGCTCAGAGCGCTATCGAAGGCGTCGGTGTTTTCGCCGCCGAGCCGGTCAGGAAAGGCGCCTCCATCTGGCGGCTCGATCCCGATTTCGACCGGCTGATCCCGATGGAGAAATACGAGAAGGCGCCGCCGCATCTCAAGGAATTGCTCGACCGCTACGCCTATCCGAGCCCGGACAAGCCGGGTTTCATGGTATATGAGGTCGACAATGGCCGCTTCATGAACCATTCCGAGCGGCCGAACACGGATTTCTCCCAATACGGTGGCGCCACAGCGACCCGGGATATCGCGGCCGGCGAGGAAATCACTTGCGACTATGGGGAATTCTTTGAGGATTTCGCCCGTCTGCATCTGGCGACCGCCTAAGGCTCAGACCGGCAAGGCACGGCGCTCGGGCTTCCGATCGTGGTTTCCTGCAATCAACGGTGGACAGCACGGCCTGATTCTGCTATCAGCCGGCACAATTCGCGGTGCAGGTCACTGCGGAGGCATGCGGCTATGGGCTGCTTGCCTGAGATTTCAAACCCGAAGACAGGATTACACGTGCAGGTACTCGTCCGCGACAACAACGTTGATCAGGCGCTTCGCGCGCTGAAGAAGAAGATGCAGCGCGAAGGTATTTTCCGCGAAATGAAGATGCGCGGTCACTACGAAAAGCCGTCCGAGAAGCGTGCCCGCGAGAAGGCGGAAGCCGTCCGCCGCGCCCGCAAGCTGGCCCGTAAGCGCGCCCAGCGCGAAGGCCTGCTGCCGATGACCCCGCGCCCGGCTCCGGCTGGTGCTGCCGGCGCATCGCGTTCGCCGCGCTGATACCGTCAATTTTTCGTCCTTTTCGAAGGATACCGAGGGTGGCGCGATGCGGAATCGCCGCCACCTTTTTGTTTATGCGTTCGAGCCGGTTCGGAGAGGGAACGGACCTGACGGCGCGGCGCCAGTGAGGACTGAGATGAACGCAATTACCGTGGAGCGCAGAACCGCTTTTCGCGGCTTCGCCCTGACGGCGGCCCTGCTTTCGGGCCTGACCCTTGCAGCATGCCAGACGGCCCCGACGGGGGAGTTCAACAATATCGACAAGGCGCAAGGCTCGACCGAGAACATCTCCTCGCTGTCGGCTGTCATCCAGCGCAATCCTCAGGATCCCGAGGGTTACAATGTGCGCGGCTCGGCCTATGGCCGCGGCGGCCAGTACCAGGCGGCGCTCAAAGATTTCGACACCGCCATCCAGCTCAATCCGAACTTCTATCAGGCCTATTCGAACCGGGCGCTCATCCAGCGTTTCCTCGGCAACCAGCAAGCAGCGCTTGCCGACTATAACCGCTCGATCCAAATCAACGCCAACTACGACGCCGCCTACATCGGCCGCGGCAATCTTTATCGCAAGGCCGGCCGCGTCAACGACGCCTTCAACGATTTCCAGAAGGCGATCCAACTCGACACGACCGACGCCCGCGCCTACCACAATCGCGGCCTGATCTATCAGAGCCAGGGCCAGCACAAGTTCGCCATCGAGGATTTCTCGACCGCCATCTCGCTGGCGCCGGACGCAGCCGAGCCCTACAACGGCCGCGGCCTGTCCTATCTGGCCATGAATGACGAGGACAACGCCTTCGCCGACTTCAACATGGCCATCAAGCTCGACGGCAAGAACGCCGAGGCCTGGGCCAACCAGGCGCTGATCTACGAGCGACGCGGCGACAAGGAAAGGGCGGCCAAGTCCTACCGCGAGGCTGTCCACCTCGACCCGAACTACCAACCCGCCAAGGACGGCCTGTCGCGCACCTCGGCCGGCGCCAGCTGATCGGAAGCTAAGGCCGCCCGGGGGTCCGGTCGCCCGCGATGGGTCTATTGCGGCGCTGACACGCCGATGTGGCCGTTAGTCTAGTCGCCAACGGCGATGTGTTGGCTCGCCATGCTCGCGCCAAGTTTTGGGCGGAACGCTCCTCGCACCTCGACCGTTTAACCGGCGCCGTTTGTTGCGAAAGGACCTTTCCGATGATCAAGACACTTGCCTGTGCCGCCGCCGCGCTTGCCGCCACGGTCCTCGCTTCTCCGGTCAGCGCCGGCACGCTCCGGCTCGGCACGCTCGATTGCACCATCGACGGGGGCACCGGTTACGTCATCACCTCCAACAAGGGCGTGTCCTGCGTCTTCCGCCCCTATCATCACGGCCCGGCCGAGCTATACACGGGCATGATCTCCAAGCTCGGCGTCGATATCGGCCGGACGCATCAAGGTCAGCTTGTCTGGGCGGTTCTCGCCGCCACCCGCCACCATGACTCGGGCGATCTCGCCGGCAGCTATTACGGCGTCAACGCGGAGGCGAGCGTCGTGACCGGTGGCGGCGCCAATCTTTTGGTCGGCGGCCTCGACGGCGCCTTCATGCTCGAGCCGCTGAGCGTCCAGGCGCAGACCGGCGTCAACCTCGCTGTTGCCGTGGCTTCGCTGGACCTCGTCCACTCCTATAAGTGAAATTTCAAATCAGTTAGCACCGATACGGCCCGGGACTCTCGCTCCGGGCCGAATTTTTAGCGCGCTGCTCGCCGATATCCCCGAAAAGCCTCTTGAGCTCAACTGCGCTTGAGGTTCTACAAGCCCTGCCGAACTGGATCTGGCGCTTCGTTCGCAATGCGGATGAGGTTGCGGAAAACAAGCGGGAGATCGACGTGACGGCAGCAGGCGGCGGCAAGGTGGCCGGCAACAAGGTGGACTGGCGAGCGCTGTGGGCAAGCGGCGACCTGGCGCGTTTCTGCTTCGTCAGTCTCGGCATCCTGCTGCATGCCACCAATGAGACTATGGTGGCGACGGTGATGCCGGCCATGGTCGGCGAGCTGGCCGGCGTGCAGCTGGTTGGCTGGTCGCTGGCGATCTATGAGCTCGGCGCCATCGTCGCGGGTGCGGCCGCCGGGCGGCTGGTGAGCTATGTCGCGCTGCGCTCCAACATGATGGTCGCCGCCCTGCTCTACGCGGCAGGCGCGCTGATCTGCGCCACGGCACCCTCCATGCCGTTCTTCCTCGCCGGGCGGCTGGTCGAGGGACTTGGCGGCGGCGCGCTGGTGTCGCTCGCCTTCGTTTCGGTCGAGCGTCTCTTTCCGCGCAACATCTGGCCGCAGCTCTTCGGCATCATGTCGGCGATCTGGGGCGTCGCCGCCTTCAGCGGACCGATGCTCGGCGCTGTTATGACCGAGTTCCTGTCATGGCGCTGGGCCTTTGGCGTCTTCACTTTCGGCGGCGCGGCGATGGCGCTGGCGAGCTTTATCGTGCTGGACACGCCGGAGGCGACGAGGCCGCAGGCGGGCAGCGGCACGGCGCCGCCCTTTCCCTATCCGGCGCTTGCCTGTCTCGCCATCGCCGTCGTGCTGATCGCTGCCGCCGGCATTGACATCGCCCTGCTGCGCTCGTCGCTGCTGCTGGCCGTCGGGCTGATCGGCCTGGCGCTTTTCTTCCGCATCGATGCCCTCAGGCCGCGCTCGCGCCTGTTTCCGGCACCTTTGTTCTCATGGCGCTCGCCGCTTGGCTCAGGCATGACCATGGTTGCGGCCTTCTCGGTAGCGACCTGCACGTTCACCATTTACGGGCCGCTGCTGCTCACCACGCTGCACGGCATTCCGATCCTGACCACCGGCTATATCATCGCCGCCGAATCCATCGCCTGGTCGATCCTGTCGATCCTCATCGCCAATGCGCCGCTGGAACGCGAAAGACTGATCATCGTCGTCGGCGCGCTGATGATCGCCTCCGGTCTTGCCAGTTTCGCCTACGCCATCCCCGCAGGTTCGATCCCGCTGATCCTGCTCTGCGCTCTGCTGCAGGGCGGCGGCTTCGGCGTCTGCTGGCCGTTCTTGACGCGCGTCATCGTCGCTTCGGCCCGCGACGGCGAGCAGACGATCGCTTCCGCCGCCGTGCCGACCATGCAGCGGATCGGCTACGCGGTGGGCGCGGCCCTTGCCGGCATCGTCGCCAACGCCAGCGGCTTCTCGCAAGGCCTCAATCGTGACGCGGCTGCAGGCGTGGCCGGCTGGCTCTTCCTCGCCTTCGTGCCGCTTGGGATCCTTGGCTGCATCGCCGCGCTGCGGATCGCGCTGCCGCCAATGCGACCGCAGGCAGCGGCCAGCTAAACCACTGTCGTTTTCAGCCGCTCGGCAATCGATGCGGCGAGCCGTGTCGCCACCTCGTCCTTGCCCATCTCCGGCCACTCCTCGACGCCCGTGCGCGAGACGATGCGCACCTTGTTGCGATCGCCGCCCATAACGCCGGAAGGGCCGATGCCGCTGCCATGCGAGACGTCGTTCGCGACGATGAGATCGGCGCCCTTCTTCCTGAGCTTGGCCTCGGCGTTGCCGATGAGGTCCTGCGTCTCGGCGGCAAAGCCGACGACAAGACCGGGCCTCTGCGCATGATGGCCGACGCCCGCGAGGATGTCGGGATTCTCGACCATCTTGAGCGACGGCGGGCCCTTCCCCGCCACCTTCTTGATCTTTTCACCGGCGGCATTCGCGGTGCGCCAGTCGGCGACGGCCGCGACGAAAACAGCCGCGTCCGCCGGCAAAAGGCTCTCGACCGCTTCCTTCATCTCGGCCGCTGTTTCCACATGAGTGGTCTTCACCCCGGCCGGATCGGCGATGTTGACCGGACCGGACACGAGCCGGACATCGGCGCCGAGCTTCGCCAGTGCCGCCGCGATAGCATGGCCCTGCTTGCCGGACGAACGGTTGGCGATGTAGCGCACCGGATCGATCGGCTCATGCGTCGGCCCCGAGGTGACGATGATCTTGCGGCCCGCAAGCGGCTTCGGCTTCTCGCCGAGCATCGCCTCGATCGCGGCCACGATTTCCAGCGGCTCGGCCATGCGGCCTTCGCCCGCCTCGTTGCTTTCCG
This sequence comes from Mesorhizobium sp. M1A.F.Ca.IN.020.04.1.1, assembly GCF_003997315.1. Taxonomy (NCBI): domain Bacteria; kingdom Pseudomonadati; phylum Pseudomonadota; class Alphaproteobacteria; order Hyphomicrobiales; family Phyllobacteriaceae; genus Mesorhizobium; species Mesorhizobium sp. M1A.F.Ca.IN.020.04.1.1. Next base: position 10,435 of record NZ_RZSN01000116.1, on the reverse strand, counting down.
CCATCTCGCCCTTGGCCGGCCCGACAAAGGCGATGCCATCCTTCTGCAGGGTCGCCCGGTTGCGCCGCGTTGCCGGATGCGACCACATCTTCGGATTCATCGCCGGCGCCATCAGCACTTTCTTGTCGGTCGCAAGCAGCACCGTCGAGGCAAGATCATTGGCATGGCCGTTGGCGAGCTTCGCCATCAGGTCGGCGGTGGCCGGCGCCACGACCAGCAGATCGGCCTCGCGCGACAGCCTTATGTGGCCGACATCGTGCTCGTCATTGCGGTCGAAGAGTTCGGTGAAAACATGGTCGGCCGAAAGCGCGCCGACGGACAGCGTGGTGACGAATTCCTGCGCGGCTGATGTCATTACCACCCGGACAGAAGCGCCGCGCTCGCGCAGGCGCCGGATCAAATCGAGCGATTTATAGGCGGCGATGCCGCCGCCGATGACGAGAAGGACGCGTTTGCCGGAGAGCGTTCCGCGAACTGATGGCCTGCCGGGCATGTCGGCGATAGGCGGTGCTTGCTGGCCGGGGCCGGTCAGCGCACGCAGCGTCTTCTCGATCTGGTCGATGCGGTCGGCCTGCCCTGCCCGGCCCTCAACCGCCTCCCTGATCATCGCCCGGGCCTGCTCCTCCATCGAGCAGCCATTTTCGGCAGCCAATTGGCGCAGCAGGTCCTTAACTCCATCGTCAAGGTTGCGGATCGTGATGCTGGCCATCTGATTGCACCCGCCTCAAACTAGCGCCGGCAATGATAGCAATGCAATCAAAACGCAGCAAGGCGGCGGGCGGTCAGAAAATCCGCCACGCGATGTAAATCAGCGTCAGCGCAATGGTCCACAGCGCCACCCGGCCGGAGCGGGTGTGGCGCGCCTCCGCCTTGCCGATCGCGCGCGCAGTCGCCTCGTCGAAGCGCAAGCCATGCTCGGCCATCAGGTCGATCTCACGCGACAGCCGCTCGGTGCGAACCGCAATGTCCGGCGCCTGCCTCGCCAGCGAGATCAAGGCCTTGCCGGCGTCCCGCGCGTCCGAGAGCACGCCGCGCGGGCCGAGATTGCCCGCGATCCAGTCACTGACCACCGGCTCCGAAGTCTTCCACATGTTGAACGCCGGATCGAGCGTGCGGGCCACGCCTTCGACCACCACCATGGTCTTTTGCAAAAGCACCAGCTCGGTCCGCGTCGCCATGTCGAAGAGGTCGGTGACCTCGAACAGCAGCGTCAGAAGCTTGGCCATCGAGATCGTGTCGGCCGACTGGCCGTGGATCGGCTCGCCGATGGCGCGGATCGCCTGCGCGAAGGCCGAGACATTGTGCTGACGCGGCACATAGCCGGCCTCGAAATGCACCTCGGCGACGCGCCGGTAGTCGCGCACGATGAAGCCGTAGAGGATCTCGGCCAGAAAACGCCGCTCCTTCTTGCCGAGTCTGCCGGCGATGCCGAGATCGACGGCAACGATGGTGCCGTCCGGTTCGACGAACAGGTTGCCCGGATGCATGTCGGCATGGAAGAAGCCGTCGCGCAGCGTATGCCTGAGGAAGGACTGGACGAGATTGGCTGCGATCGCCTTGAGGTCGTGACCGGCGGCAGCAAGGCCGGTCAGATCGTTCATCTTGACGCCGTCGATCCACTCCATGGTGATCACGTCTCGGCCGGTCCGCTCCCAATCGACCGCCGGCACGCGGAAGCCCGGATCATCCTTGGTGTTCTCAGCGAGCTCGGCAAACGCGGCCGCTTCGAGCCGCATGTCCATCTCGACCTTGGTGGTCTGCGCCAGCGTCTGGGTCACCTCGATCGGCCGCAGGCGCCGCGAGGAGGGGATGTACTTCTCCTGCAGGCGGGCGGCGAGGAAGTAGCTCTCGAGATCCTGGAAGAAGCGATGGCGCACGCCGGGGCGGATGACCTTCACCGCGACCCGTGAAGCCTTTCCGTCGCGAACGACTTCGGCGCCGTGCACCTGGGCGATCGATGCCGCCGCGACCGGCTCGCCGAAGGTTGCGTAGAGATCCTCGATCCTGCGCCCGAGCGAGGCTTCGATCGCCGCGACCGCTTCCGCCCTCGGAAAGGTGTGCATCTTGTCCTGCAGCAGCGCAAGGTCGACCGCCATGTCGTTGCCGACGACGTCGGGCCGCGTGGCGAGGAACTGGCCGAGCTTCACATAGGATGGCCCCAGCCGCACCACCGCCTGCGCCAGCCGGTCGCCGCGCAGATGGCTTCGGGCGCGGCGGCGAGTGAGCACGCGCGCCAGCCGCCAGCCGAGCTTCGGCATACCGGAAAGCTCTTCGCCGGGCAGCGCCGCGACGACGCCCTCGCGGACCAGCACCCAGCCGGCCCTGGCGAGCCGGAAGCCGGCGCCAACGCTGGTCATCGGACGCCCTGCCTCAAAGCTTCCAGCCCGAATGGAGCGCCGTGATGCCCCCCGAATAGTTGCGGAAAGTGACCCGATCGAAGCCGGCCCGACCAATCATCGCGGCGAAGTTCTGCTGGTTGGGGAACTTGCGGATCGATTCGACCAGATAGGAATAGGGCTCGCCTTCGCCGGTCACCGCCCTGCCGATTTTGGGGATGGCGTTGAACGACCAAGCCTCGTAGGCCTTGTCGAGCAGCGGCATGTCGACCTCGGAAAACTCCAGGCATAGGAAGCGCCCGCCGCGCTTCAGCACACGAAAAGCTTCGCTCAGCGCCACATCGATGCGCGGCACGTTGCGGATGCCGAACGCGATCGTATACGCATCGAACGTGCCGTCCTCGAACGGCAGCGCTTCGGCATTGGCCTCGACGAAATCGGTCTTTTCCGAGAGGCCTTTCTTTTCGGCCCTGTCGCGGCCGACGTCGAGCATTGAGCCGTTGATGTCGAGCACCGTGGCATGCGCATGGCGCTGGCTTGCCTCGATGATGCGAAAGGCGATGTCGCCGGTGCCGCCGGCGACGTCGAGCACCTTCCAGCCCGGCCGCTTCGGGGGGTTGAGCCACGCGACCATCGCGTCCTTCCACAGCCGGTGCAACCCACCCGACATCAGATCGTTCATCAGGTCGTATCGATTGGCCACCTTGTGAAAGACGTCATTGACGAGCGACTGCTTGTCGCCCGCGCCAACCTTCCTGAAACCATAGGAGGTTTCCATGCCGCCCGCGACCGTGGTTCTCTCAACTGACATTATTTCGATCCGCCATAAAACCGGCGGGACCATAGCCGATCGATGGGGCGGGCGCTATTGTCCAAGGCGCGGTTTTCGGCCGCGCTTTCAGAACGGGTCGGGGAAGAGTTTGCCACGATTTTCCACCCGGAATCGGCGCCACGACAGAAGAATACCGCACGGGATGGCCGCATGATCTTGAAAGCCGAATTGCACTGCCACATCGAAGGGGCAGCGGCGCCCGACCTCGTCGTCAGCCAGGCCCGCAAATACGGCAAGGACCCTTCGCCCTACATCCAGAACGGCTCTTTCGTCTGGCACGATTTCACGTCTTTCCTCGCCGCCTATGATTTTGCTTCCGACCTGTTCCGCACCGAGGAGGATTACGCCCGTCTAACCGATCATTATCTCACCAGCCTCGCCCGCGACGGCGCCATCTATTCCGAGGTCTTCACCTCGCCGGATCACGCGAAAAAGGCCGGGCTTTCGCCCAAGGCCTATACGGATGCGCTGGGCGAAGGCATGGCCCGCGCCAAGGCGAGGACCGGCATCGAGGGGCGCATGATCGTCACCGGCGTACGCCACGTCGGCGTCGAGGCGATCGAGCAGGCGGCGCGCTTTGCGGCGCGCTGCGGCCATCCGCTGGTCACCGGCTTCGGCGTCGCCGGCGACGAGCGCATCGGCGATTTCGAGGACTACGTCCGTGCGTTCGAGATCGCGCGCGAGGCCGGCCTCGGCATCACCATCCACGCCGGAGAATTGATGGGCTGGGAAAGCGTGGCGGCAGCGCTCGACCATATCCGCCCATCGCGGATCGGCCATGGCGTGCGCGCCATCGAGAACCCGGACCTCGTTCGCCGCATAGCCGCCGAGGGCGTGGTGCTGGAATGCTGCCCCGGCTCCAACATCGCGCTCAAGGTGTTCGATAGTTTCGCCACGCATCCTTTTCCGGCGTTGCGCGCGGCCGGCTGCAAGGTGACGCTCAATTCCGACGACCCGCCCTATTTCTGGACATCGCTGAGGCGCGAATACGATATCGCCGCCGAGCATTTCGCGATGGACGACAAGGCGCTTACCGCCGTCACGAGGACGGCCATCGAGGCGGCCTTCGTCGACCGGAAGACCAAGGCGATGCTGATGAGCCGGCTCGACCCCAAAGGCCGGTGAATGGTGAATGGTGAATGGTGAACGTTTGCCGGCGGCTTCAGAGTGCCAACTAATCATCGGCCCATCAGGACTCGCAAACCGGCTCACTATTCACTATTCACTACTCACCATTCACTGGAGAAGACCATGCAGGGCGTCACCGTCGTCGACCACCCCCTTGTCCAGCACAAGCTGACCATCATGCGCAAGAAGGAGACCTCGACGGCAGGCTTCCGGCGGCTGCTGCGCGAGATCTCCCTGCTTCTCGGCTACGAGGTGACCCGCAACCTCGAACTGACGACCACCACGATCGAGACCCCGATCGAGGAGATGGAAGCGCCGACGCTGGAGGGCAAGAAGCTGGTTTTCGCCTCCGTGCTGCGGGCCGGCAATGGCCTGCTCGAAGGCCTGCTCGATCTGGTGCCGGCGGCGCGCGTCGCCCATATAGGCCTTTACCGCGACCATGAGACGCTCGAGGCGATCGAATATTTCTTCAAGGCGCCGAGCGACCTTGCCGACCGTCTGGTGATCGTGGTCGATCCGATGCTTGCGACCGCCAATTCCGCGATCGCGGCGATCGACAAGCTAAAGGGGCGCGGCGCCACCAACATCCGCTTCCTTTGCCTGCTGGCGGCACCCGAAGGCATCGAGCGCTTCACCAAAGCGCATCCGGATGTCCCGATCTTCACCGCTTCGATCGACCGCCAGTTGAACGACAAGGGTTACATCATGCCTGGCCTCGGCGACGCCGGCGACCGCATGTACGGAACCAAGTGAGATCTTTTCTTAACCGGTCGTTTACGAAACGCCGTGGTTCCGGCGCGCGTTAAAGCCGAAAACACCATGTCGGCTTAAGGATCGAACCTTCACGAAGGTCGATCCATGCTGCGCAAGCTTCTTCTCCTTGGCGTCTTTGTCGGAAGCTCGGCATCGATTCCGATCGTCTATCAGTCGAACCCGCAGATGGTGGAAACCCTGCTGAGATCGGCGTTTGCTTCGAAGCCGGCGCCGCCTGAGGCTCAGCCGGACGTCAATCTCGCTTCGGTTCCAGCCAGGCCGGCGACGCCGATGCCGCTCGGCCGCCAGGTGCTGGTCAATGCCGACCAGCGCGGCCATTTCACTTCCGCCTTCAAGTTCAACGGCCGTCAGATAGACGGCATGATCGACACCGGCGCGACGCTAGTCGCGATCAACATATCGACGGCGCGCCGGATCGGCATCTCGCTCAACCAGTCGGATTTCACTCAACAGGTGAACACGGCGAACGGCGCCATCAAGGCCGCCGTGGTCACCGTCGACCGGCTGCAGATCGGCAAGATTTCCCTCGACAACGTCCAGGCGGTGGTGCTCGACGATCGAGCGCTGCAAACCAACCTGATCGGCATGAGCTTCCTGCAGCGGCTGCAGAAATACGAAGTGCAGGACGGCGCGCTGTTGCTCGTTCAATAGGCGCGATTTTACAGAGGCAGTATCCGCCTGAGCACCGTCTTTTCTGCGGTCGGCTTCGAGTGACCGACCGCATAGGCGGCGCGCACCGCGACGGCGGCAGCCTCGGCGTCGGCCTCGGTCCGCGCATGGACCAGCGCCAGCGCCTCGCCCGCATGCACCTCCGCGCCCACAGGCAGCAGCCGGGTGAGGCCGACGGAATGATCGATCTTGTCATCCGGACGGACGCGCCCGCCGCCCAGCGCAACGACGGCGAGCCCGATTTCGCGCGTCGCGATCCCGGTGACGAAGCCGTCCTCGGCCGCTTTGACCGCCGATTCCACTGCCGCCTTCGGCAGATATTTCTCCGGATTCTCGACGAAGTCAGCGGGGCCGCCGAGCGCCGTCACCATGCGTGCGAACACCGCCGCCGCGCGGCCGCCGGCAAGCGTCTCGGCCGCGCGCCTGATCCCGTCCTGGTTGGACGAGACAATTCCCGCCGATTGCAGCATCTCGGCGGCAAGCGCCAGCGTGACGTCCTCCAGCCGGCGGTCGCGGAAGCGGCCGGTGAGAAAGTCTACCGCGTTCTTCACCTCGACCGCATTGCCCGCTGCCGAGGCCAGCGGCTCGTTCATGCCGGTCACCAGTGCCGAAGCCTTCAGACCGGCGCCATTGGCGACCTCGACCAGGCTGTTCGCAAGTGCGGCCGCATCGCGCGACTTCTCCATGAAGGCGCCGTTGCCGACCTTGACGTCGAGCACAAGCGAGCCGAGCCCGGCGGCAAGCTTCTTCGACAGGATCGAAGCCGTTATCAGCGGCACCGATTCCACTGTGCCCGTCACGTCGCGGATGGCGTAGAGCCGGCGATCGGCCGGCGCCAGGTCGGCGGTCTGGCCGATGATGGCGCAGCCCGTCTCGAGCACCGTCTTGCGGAACCGCGCCAAATCCGGCTGGCTGACGTAACCGGGAATGGCATCCATCTTGTCCAGCGTGCCGCCGGTATGGCCAAGCCCGCGGCCGGAGATCATCGGCACATAAGCGCCGCAGGCCGCGACGATCGGCGCCAGCATCAGCGAGACATTGTCGCCGACGCCGCCCGTCGAATGCTTGTCAGTGACCGGTCCCGGCAAATCGGACCAGTCGAGCACGTCACCGGAATCGCGCATCGCGAGCGTCAGCGCCACTGCTTCCTCGCGACTCATGCCTTTGAGGAACACCGCCATGGCAAAGGCGCCGATCTGGCCCTCCGAGAGCGTGCCGGCCGTGATCCCCTCGATGAAGGTTGCAATCTCGGGCATCGAGAGCTTGTGGCCGTCACGCTTGCGCCGAATGATTTCCTGCGGGAGCATCAGCTTTCCGGCAAACCTTCCTCGAAGACGCGCCGCAGGATCGTCGCCAGCCGCGCGCCGCCGACCGGCGCCATGTCCTTGGTTTCCTGGTGCGAGAGTTCCGCCCCGGTCATGCCTGCCGCAAGGTTGGTGATGACCGAGCAGGCAGCGACCTTGAGGCCGAGGAAGCGGGCCAGGATCACTTCGGGCACGGTCGACATGCCGACCGCGTTGGCGCCCATGACGCGCGCCATGCGGATTTCGGCCGGCGTCTCGAAACATGGTCCGGAAAACCACATGTAGACGCCTTGGTGGAGCGCGGTGCCGGTCTCCTTCGCCGCCGTCTCGATCGCCTTGCGCAAGCCGGCATCATAGGCCTCGGTGAGGCCAACGAAGCGGCGGTCGCTCGGCTCTCCGATCAGCGGATTGGAGCCGGAGAAGTTGATGTGATCGGTAATCATCATCACCGAGTCCGGTCCCATCTCGGGATCGACCGAACCGGCGGCGTTGGTGAGGATGAGATGCGAGATGCCGATGCCGGCAAGCACCTCGAGTGCCGGGCGCATGGCGGCGGCATTGCCGTGCTCGTAATAGTGCGCGCGCCCGGAAAGCATCAGCACCGGCGTGCCGGCGAAACGCCCTGCCACCACCTCGCCGGCGTGGCCGGAGACGCCACTGCGCGGGAAGCCCGGCAGTTCGGCATAGGGGATGCGCCTTGCGTCCTCCACCTGGTCGACCAGCCCACCAAGGCCGGAGCCCAGCACAAGCGCCGCGGTCGGGGCCAGCCCGTCCAGTTTCTCGACCAGATGATCCAGCGCCTCCTTCATTTCAAGATATCGCCCCTGAAGCCGTAAGGCAGCATGTCGCCCATGGTGACCGTCTCGACCACGCCGGTGTTGTCGCAGAGATAGAGTTTCGTCTCCGGCCGGCAGAATTCCGCCAGCCGCTGCCGGCAGCCGCCGCAGGGCGAGCATTTGGCCATGCGCTCGGCGATCACCGCGATCTCGGTGATCTTGCCGCCGCCGCCCATGATGTAGTGGCCGAGCGCGGTGGTCTCCGCACACCAGCCTTCCGGATAGGACGCCACCTCGATGTTGGCGCCGGTGAAGACGCGACCGTCCTCGGTGCGCAGCGCGGCGCCTACGGGAAACTTGGAATAGGGCGCATAGGCCTTGGCCATCGCCGTCCTGGCCGCTTCGAACAGATCATGCGACATTTCCTTCTTCTCTCCCACGATCTTGTTCAAATTGCCGGTTGCCGAGACTGCCCGAGCCTCAGCGTTCCTTGACATAGGGCACGCCGCCGGCGCGCGGCGGTATCGCCTTGCCGATGAAGCCGGCGAGCAGGATGACGGTGAGTACATAGGGCAGCGCCTGCATGAACTGCACCGGCACTTTCCCGAGGATCGGCAGCGGCGAGCCCTGCAAGCGGATCGATGCCGCGTCGAGGAAGCCGAACAGCAGGCAGGCGAACATCGCGTTGACCGGCTTCCATTTGGCGAAGATCAGCGCGGCAAGCGCGATATAGCCCTTGCCCGCGGTCATGTCCTTCACGAAGCCGCCATTCTGGACCATGGAGAGATATGCGCCGGCGACGCCGGTAAGGATACCGGTGCAGATCAGCGCCCGGTAGCGCAGCCAGGCGACCGAGATGCCGGCGGTGTCGACGGCGGCCGGGTTTTCGCCCACGGCGCGCATCCGGAGACCGAAGCGGGTGCGGAACAGCACCCACCAGGTGAACGGCACCATCGCGAAGGCGAAGTAGACCAGGATCGAATGCCCGGAGATCAGCTCGGCATAAACGGGCCCGAGGATCGGCACGTCGCGAACGGCTTCGGCGCCGGGCCACACGATCGCCTCGAAGCGCTCGCCCGGCTGCAGCGCCGGCGTGCGGCCGCCCTGCTCGAACCAGGCCTGGCCGAGGATGATGGTCGAGCCGGCGGCGACGAAGTTGATGGCGACTCCGGAGACGATCTGGTTGCCGCGATGCGTGATCGAGGCGAAACCGTGCACCATGGCGAAGGCGACCGAGATCAGGACGGCGGTGCCGAGACCGATAAAGGCCGAATGGAAGACCGATGCCGCTGCAGCGCCGGCGAAGGCGCCGACCAGCATCTTGCCTTCGAGACCGATATCGAAGATGCCGGCCCGCTCTGAATAGAGGCCGGCAAGACAGGCAAGCAGCAGCGGCACCGACAGGCGGATGGTGGAATCCAGGACCTGGACGATCGCGTTGAAACTGTCCATCTCAGGCCCCCTTCCCCTTGACCGCCTGCATGCCGACCGATTTCGGGCTGACCGATGCGAACAGCGCCTGGATATAGGGCCTGAACATATGCTCCAGCGCGCCGGCGAAGAGGATGACCAACCCTTGAATGATGACGATCATGTCGCGGCTGATCGCCGGCATCTCGAAGGCAAGCTCGGCCCCGCCCTGGTAGAGCATGCCGAATAGGATCGCCGCCAGCACGATGCCGACCGGATGCAGCCTGCCCATCAGCGCGACCGCGATGCCGACATAGCCGGCGCCCGAGACGAAATCGATCGCCACATTGTGCTGGTCGCCCATCACGGGGTTGAGCGCCATCATGCCGGCCAACGCACCCGAGATCATCATCGCGGTGAGGATGATGCGAGTTTCCGAAATGCCGGCATAGCGCGCCGCTTTCGGACTATGGCCGTAGGTGCGCATCTCGTAGCCGAGCTTGGTGCGCCAGATCAGCAGCCAGACCAGGAACGCCATCGCCAGCGCCAGCAGGAAGCAGATGTTGAGCGGCGCCGAGCGGATCTTGGCGCCGAACAATTCGATCATCCAGTTGAGCTTCGGCAATTCCGCGCCGGCCAGGAAATTGCGTGTCTGCGGGGCCTGCGATCCGACCGGCTTCAGCGGACCGACCAGTAGATACACCATCACCGAGGCGGCAATGAAGTTGAACATGATGGTGGTGATGACGATGTGCGAGCCACGCTTGGCCTGCAGGTAGGCCGGGATGAAACCCCAGAGCGCGCCGAACGCCGCCGCGGCGACGATCGCCATCGGAAATATCAGCCACCAGGGCAGGACGCTGTCGAAGCTCAGGCAGACGAGCGCGATGCCGAGGCCGCCGATATAGGCCTGGCCTTCGGTGCCGATGTTGAACAGGCTGCAATGCGCCGCCACCGCCACCGACAGCCCGGTGAAGATGAAGGTCGTGGCATAGAACAAGGTGAAGGCGATGCCTGTGCCCTTGCCGAAAGCGCCTTCGACCAGGATGACGGCGGCGCGGAACGGATTTTCGCCGACCAGCATGACGACGAAGCCCGCGACGATGAAGGCAACCGACAGGTTGATCAACGGAATCAACCCATAATCGGCCCAGGCCGGCAACTTGGCGTAAGGCGTGCTCATTCGGCGGCCTCCTGGTGCTCGAC
>NZ_RZSN01000115.1:0-20418 GCF_003997315.1 Mesorhizobium sp. M1A.F.Ca.IN.020.04.1.1 | reverse complement strand
TTCAACAAGCTCAAGCATTTCAGACGCTTCGCCACACGCTTCGATCGTCGCGCCGGCCACTTCCTCGCCTTCATCCATCTCGCCGCAGCTATGTTATGGATGCGCTGAATGTCGATTCAGCCTAGTTCATTTTAGGCGTGCGGACGGCTGCCCTGGCCTTTTGCCGGCGAGATTTGACCGCCTCCAGCAGTTCGCGTTCGCTGGTGTGAGCATTTCGAAAGATGGCCACAACCAATACCGCTAGAATTTCGGCGTCCGGGTGCAAAGGATCGAGCTGTTCATCTGCGCAGACTTGATTGAACACGCGTTCGCAAACGGCCAGATCGAGAGGGCTAAGGCAGGTGCGATTGAAACGCCGACGCAGCATTTGAGCGAACCTTTCAGCGCCCGCCGCCCGTGCTTTGCGGCGGGGCCTTGTCACCGAGGCTTGAAAAGATGTTGTCCCCAGCTTCTAGTAACGTTACTCCATGCTCGGCGATTGTGTTGTCAATAATCCCAAAATCTGTGCGCAGTCCCGAGATCTATATTGGCCGACCCGCATGAGCTGGTAATAGTCTTGTCGTTTGTTGTCGGGTATACGGAAGCCGCGACGAAAGTCAGCCGCCTCTTTCGGGGCGCGAGTGCAGCCAAGTTTGCTGGCGCTGACTTTCAAACTCGCCAGTGAGCATCCGAGCTTTGCCGCAATGTCTTTCAATGGCTCGTTGTTGACATATCCATCAAGAATTATCTTGCGGCGAGCTTCTCCTTTGACTTTTTCATTCATTACCTGGTCTCCTCAACGTCGCTTTCACGATGTCGGAATCTATAGGCGCCGGTCTGAAGTGTGTCGTTAGCCTCGTATCCAGAAACTTATCTCGGGATGCATTTCTTATTGTAACCCAGCGTGATCGACGATGCGGTCCACAGGCTTGCCAGATCCCGGGATACACCACATGATTGCGGGGGCATGGGCATACCGGAATCGGATATGGCACCACGCGCGATGGACGCTAAGGAGCAAGACGAGGCGCATACCGGGCCTGTACCGGAGCGTGAGCGACGGCGTTGGCCGCGCGACGTTCAACCCGACAACGAGGCGGCTCGGCCAATCGCGCCGGCACTGGAACCGCTGTCTTTTTCAACGCTCGAACTGGCAGCAGAGGATCAATTCCCCGCTTGGCAAACGCATGTGGCACCGCTTGTCGAGGTCAGGCTGCCGGATGACAAATCGCTGGACGACGGCTTCCCCGCAGCGCACAAGGCTTGGAATCTCGGCGGCATGCTGATCGTCGAACAGCGGACGCCGGCGCACAGTTATATCCGTTCCGCCGCAAAGCTTCGGTCCAGCTCGATCGATCATTGGTATGTCGTCTTGCCACATACCGGCCGGTCGTGGACGGAGGTCAATCGCCGTGTCGCGGAGGGCCAGCCGGGCAAACTTGAGATCAGGTCGCTAGGCTACCCGTTTCGCGGGAGGATGACCGAATCCGAAAGTCTCGTTCTATATTTGCCGCGTGATTTGTTCGCCGACGCGGCGGCAACCCTCGACGCAAACAACAATTCAATTCTTTCCGGCAATTTTGCAAACCTTTTGATCGACTATGTCGACGGCATCGTAACAAGACTGCGCAGCCTCACCGCTGACGACCTGCCTCGCATCGTACACGCGACGCGCAGCATGATCATTGCGTGCCTCGCGCCGCCGGCCGAACATGCGGCTGCGGCCGAACAACTGGCGAGTGTCGCGCTGATGGAGCGGGCCCGTCGATACGTCCAAAACAACCTGGAAGTGGCTCATCTGACGCCGGATTCAATGTGCCGGGCGCTCGGTGTTTCGCGATCTCGTCTCTACCAGCTGTTCGAACCGAGCGGTGGGGTGCTCCATTACATTCAAAGTCGCCGACTTCTGGCAGCCCATGTTGCGCTCAGCGATCCGGCGGACAGCCGGCGCATCGTTCAAATTGCGGAGGCCTTCGGGTTCAGTTCAGCGGCAAATTTCAGCCGGGCGTTCAGCAAGGAGTTCGGTTACAGCCCCCGCGAAGGGCGCAGGACGACGGTGTTGCCGCGCCCCGCCCACTCTGTTTCGCTTGGCGAGCACGAGAAGACCTCCTCGTTTGAAGGATGGCTCAAGGCGCTTGGAAGCTGATCATAGCATCCGCGGCGGGCGTTTCATCAGTATGCCCGGAGTGATACTGGATCCGGCGACAATCCTTGCCGGGCAAGCGATCCTTGGCTGGCGGTACCCCATTGGCAAAATCCCTGGCGAGAGATGCCGTGCCGATCGAGATATGTACGCCCGGATAAGTATCTGGATGCGCAGCTAACGACAGCGCGGCCTTATTCGTAGATGTTCGCTGTGACTTAGCGGGGGGCTCGGCACAGGCGGCAGGTTTCCAAGTTGGGGGGAATATCGCACCGCCTGTGCCGACCGCGCCGCCGCAAACCGTCAAAGGCGTAAGTGAGTTAGCGTGCCAAGGCCGAGGCGGCCGGTTGGTGTTCATTCCGCCGCAGAATGGCTTAGTGGGGGCTCGATGGCTTAGTGGGGGCTCGGCACAGGCGGCAGATGTCCAAGTTGGGGGACATCGGATCGCCTGTGCCGCTCGCGCTACCGCTATCCGTCGAAGGTGTGGCGTAATTGAGTAAGCGTGCCAATGGCCGGGGGGCGGCTGGCCGGTGTTCATTCCGTCGCAGAATGGCTTAGTGGGGGCAAGGCACAGGCGGCAGGTGTCCAAATGGATACCAGATCGCCGGTGCCGCTCGCGCCACCGCTATCCGGCAAAGATGGTGGCGTAGTTGAGTCAGCGTGACAAGGTCGACGACGAACGGCTGGAGTTCATTCCGCCGCAGATACCAACTCTTGTCGAGCGGCCGCCCGAAGATGAAGGGTGGGTCCACGAGGCCAAATTCGACGGCTACCGCACGCAAATCATCATTGATAAGAACGGCGCGCGTCTTTACAACAAGAACGGGCGCGACTGGACGACTAAATACTGGCCCATCGCGCTAGCTGTCGACCTGCCATGCCGGGCTGCCATTCTCGACGGCGAGGTGATTGTCTCAGGCGGGCGTGGCTCGCCCGGTTCTCCTGAGCTGGAAGCCGCGATCTGGAACGAGCCGAGCCGGCTGGTGTTCGTCGCTTTCGACATCCTCCATCTCGACGGTCGCAATCTTATCCCCTTACCCCTGCTGCAACGCAAGCAAGCGCTGTGGCGACTGGTTGAGCCTGGCCTCGGCAAGATCCAATACAGCGAGCATTTTGAGGGCGACGCGCTCGCGATCTTTCGCGCCACCGAGAAAACCGAGCTCGACGGCGTCATCTCGAAACGCGCCGATAGCCCCTACCAGAGCGGACCGTCGAAAACGTGGCTGAAAACCAAATTTTTGAGAAAGCCGATCTCGAAACACTAGGTCTGTGATCGAGCCCAGGCCGCGAATTCCGCTCTGTCCTGTGGATCGCAATATTTCGAATCACGCCGGGCGCGACGCCGATTATCTGTCGATTCGCGATTTATTAACAATGAATGAACGTCCATCGTGGAATAACCTGCCCGCCAATCACAGCGGAAGATCCATTGCAATTACGGCGCATGCACCGCTTGTTGAAATAGCGAGTTGAAAGTTTGCCAAGCTTGTTACTTATGCTATTTCTAAACTGGGGGACGCTAATTTTCACCGCCTACGGAGGTGGCTTTTGCGTTCAGAGGCATCAGGCGTCGGCACGCAGAATGAGGAGTCGTCCTCAAGCGATGGTTCACGTGCCGGCGAAGCGCTTCTCGCTAACCTGTTGGCGAATACGACCGAACTTCTATCGTTCTATGATAGCGACTTCCGCCTAACTCACTACGCCGCCAGGCTTAAACGTCTGTACGGAGGTGCGGTGGTGCCAGGCGCAGCCATTTGGGAGATCTATCCAAGCTTCCTCGATACGAGGTGCCGCGACGAATTTCTTCGGGTGTTCCAGGGCGGCTCTGCGGCAAGCATTGACCTGCCGCGATCATCGGGCGAAGCGCCCCGCTCCGTTTTCGTCTTCGGCACTGCAGATGGTGTGGGAATCATCGAATCCCGGGAGCAGGGGGAGCGCAGCGCGGCGCAGGAGCAGGAGCATATGATTCTGCTCCATCAAGCGACGCACGACGTGCTGACCGGACTGCAGAATCGGCGGCGATTCGGCGAGCGGCTGCAGCAAGCGCTGGCGGCCATCGGCGGATCTCAGCCAAAAGCCGCCCTGCTGCAAATCGATCTTGACGATTTCAAAGCGGTCAACGACACGCTCGGCCATGGGGCAGGCGACACGCTTCTGCAACTCGCGGCAGGTCGAATCCGCGACGCGCTGGAGGACGGCGGCGAATCTGCGTACCGGTATGCCGGCGACGAGTTCGCCGTCATCCAATTGGGCAAGGAGCAGCCCGCGGAAGCCGAGCGCCTCGCAGCATCGCTGGTCAACTCGTTCAAGGACCCTTTCGTCATCAACGGCATTCCCGTCTTCGTCGGTTCAAGTATCGGAATCGCTTTCGGGCCGGAGCACGGGACCGATGGCGAGCAGCTGATGAAAGCCGCAGATATTGCTCTTTACGCAGCCAAGACGGATGGTCGCGGCTGCGCTCGAACGTTCAATCGCTCGATGCTGTTGTTGCTCGAGCAACGCGAAAATCTGAGGCGCAGCCTTCGAACCGCGCTGGAGCGGGGCGAGCTTTACCTGGACTATCAGCCGCTCATCAGGCCTCCTTCGTCGGTGATTGGTTTCGAAGCGCTGCTGCGGTGGCGGCACCCCGAGATAGGAATCATTCCGCCCGGCGTGTTCATTCCGATCGCCGAAGCGGACGGTCTGATGGACGAAATTGGACGATGGGTGCTCGAGCAAGCTTGTCGCCAGGCATTGGCGTGGCCTTCCGCGCTGACAGTCGCAGTCAACCTGTCGCCGGCTCAGTTCCTAAGCGGTTCGCTGACGGACACGGTCGCTCAGATCATCGACGCAGTTGGAATCCGAGCTGAAAGGCTTGAACTCGAGATAACCGAAACGGTTCTTCTTGAGAAGACTATCGACAATATAGATACTTTGAATACGTTGAACGTCCTGGGAATACGAATCTCGCTCGACGATTTTGGAACATACTATTCATCCTTGAGCTACCTTAAGAATTTTCCGTTCGATACCTTGAAGATAGATCAATACTTCATCGCGGACCTGGAGACGGATCTGAAGAGTCAAACGATTGTGCGATCGATCATAAGTCTGGCGCACGGCCTGGGAATTAGCGTCACCGCCGAGGGGGTCGAGACGTCGGCGCAGGCACGGTGGCTGATCAAGGAAAATTGCGATTACCTGCAAGGCAATTTCATGGGACGGCCGCTCGGATCCGAGGCAACCGGCGATTTCATCAGGCGGTCGCCGCCGAACGGGCTGGTAGCGATGGAGGAATCAAATCGGGCGCGCTAGCCACTTGCACCGTTTGTAAATCGGAGGGCTGTAAAAACGATCGAGCTAGATGCCGCGCAATGCGGGACTGGCTCATCACGAGGCGGTCAAACTTCCGTCCCGGAGTTCATCGCGTCACCTGGGCTCAAATACGGATGGAATAGGAGAGGATGCGGATGGGATCTGTTCATCATGACCCGGTTGGCGAACCGACTTTTGAGCCGATGATCCAGATCGACATGGAAATCAAGACTTTTGTCTCCGCTTGGAAACACTGCGATTATGTCTCGACGTACATCGCCCGGATGATCAGTCAAAACAGATCAGACTCGGTGCGGCATTCGAATCTCTTTTCCTCTGCGTTCAACGAATTACTGGAAGTCGCCTTTCGTACCCGCCACGCCGACGGCGAACTGGCATGCAAGGTGTCTCGCTATGGCGCGACGGACAGGATCGAACTGACATTTCCCTGCATGCCGGAGGAGCGCCAATTCTACGAAGAAGCCGTTTCGCAAGTCGCGGGATTTGAGGCCAAGGAGCGATATCTCAATTCTGTGTCTGGGGATCTGGCGCCCAGCCGGGAGGTGGTACTCCTGGAACTGGCTGTCGACTACAACGCGGCACTCAGGGTCGAGGAAGCCGACGGCGATGCGATCACGCTCGTCGTGGATCTTCCGCTTGAGGGCCTGCAACATTGAGCCCTTACAACCTACACGCGCGCTTCAAGGCGCAGTACGATGCGAACAACCAGGAGTTCTCAATATCTGGGGTGGTCCGGCCTCAGGCGATCGATGAGCTTGGGCCTAGCCTGGCATTGCTTCGCGATGCGATCGGCCGAGTACGCGGCGTTCTCTACGTCAATGTCAGGCGCTTGGCGCAGATGAACAACGCTGCATTTTACGCCTTTTCGAGGATCATCATCGATGCCTGTCGCGCTCGACCCGATCTCAAATTTGTTGTCATCACGTCGAGCGTCGTCGGATGGACCTCGCGAAAATTCGGTCGGCTGAGCGGAATCGAACCGAACATCGCGGTCGAGGAGTATGACAGCGAATTCTATCCAGGGCAGGGCTTCCTCGAGGAAGGCGGGTTCGTTCCAATCCTGCGCACGCAGACAAAGATGACCTGGCGCCACGAGCGTGCAATCCTGCCGCGACATGGCATGAGACCCGGGATCGTTATGGCCGACATCTGTTGCGGGATCGGCGATTTCGCCGTGCTCGTGCAGAAAGAGTTCCAGCCGTCGCGGATTGTCGCCCTCGACCACTCCATATCAAGCCTGGACTACGCCCGACGCGTGATGCGGGAGTTCGATATCCGGGGCATCGAATATACTTATGGCGATGCCTCGGAAATGCTGCTCGACGAGGAGCAGTTCGACTTGGTCACCTGCCGACATTCGCTTCAAATCTTCAATCGACCGGAACTCATCCTCAAGGAACTCTACCGCATATGCAAGCCAGGCGGGCGGGTCTACATCACCAACGAGAAGAATTCGCATTGCCTCGGCGAGCCGCGCGCCGAAAGCATCCGTTGGACATACAATGAAGTGGCGAAGCTGTTCGCGCATTTCGAAATGGACGTCGAGCTCGGGCCCAAGAGTCGGCGATATCTGATCGAAGCCGGATTCGACGACATACGTGTCGAGACCTTCACCGTCACCAACTTGGACGGAGATCCGCAGGACTTCGCCGATGTCATTGTCGCCTGGGCCGATGTCTATGCCGGCGAGATGGCCATCAAACGCGGCGACGGGCCGGAGTTCGTTGCACGGTTCCGGCAGGGCTTCCAGGATCACATATTCGCTGCGCTACACCCCAAGGGTTATGCGGGTTGGCCGATCTGGGTCGCATCGGGGCGAAGGCCGCAATGAAAGCCGACGATCAGCCTACACCGCGCTTCGGCCTGCGCTCCTTCCGGGCGAAATTCGTCTTGGTCGTCGGCGGCGCCGTGTTGTTCGACCTCTTGCTGAGCGGTGGCCTTGCGCTCTGGAACGTGCAAAAGCTGTCGCGCGACGCCACGTCGGAAGTCGGTGAGGGCCTGACCACCGCAAACCAGGAATACATTCGCTCCTATGCCGATTCGACGGCGTTAAGCGTCGACCTCCTGCTCGATCGAGTTCATGGGGAGGTGAAGGCGCTGGCCGGCGTTCTGCAGGCCCAGACCGACCATCCGAGCCGGCAGCGACAGGTCGGAGCAACCCTTTCGCAGGAGGCACCCGGCTCGGTGAAGGTCGTCTATGACGCGAAGGGCGATTGGGCGCAGAACCTGCCGGGCGCGCCTTCCGTGATTAGCGTCTGGGGCTACCTGCTGGGCGCCGACCACACGCCGTTGCCGAGCGTTGAGCAGGAAATCGAAGACAGTACCGTTCTGGATCTCGTCGCGCCGACCCTTATGGCCAGCGGATCGCCAAAACTGCAGATGTACTATATTGGTCCGAAGGAACGGCCGATCTTCAGGACGGTACCGTATACGGACCAGGCACAGACCTTCGACCGGCTCTATCCAGGCCACAACAAGGCGGAGTTCTGGGAGTTCTTCTTTCCGGGGATCTATGGGTCATGGCAGCAATGGGCGAAGGATCCAGCCTCACGTCCAGTCCCCGACGATATCACTCAGACAGCGCCCTACACCGATGCGATCACGGGAAAGCTGATCGTCAGTTTTTTCCACCCGCTGTGGACGCGCGACCGTACCGGTATCGCCGGTGTAGCGGGTGCAGACATCACTCTCGATCAACTCGCGGAAGTCGTCGAGCGCGTCAAGATCGCCGAAACCGGGTTCGGCTTCCTCACGATGTCGACCGGCAATGTAGTGGCGATCAATCCATCGGGCGAGGCGATCATCGGCCTGACTTCATCCAACGATGCGGGCACGCAGGGCGTCACCGGCCTGGAGAGGTCCCTGCGGGGAAGCACGCAGCCGGCCATCGCGTCGCTGCCGCTCGACCAGAACAATGACGGTGTCATTCAGCATATCATGCTCGACAACAAGGGCGAACACGTACCCTACATAGTTGTCCTCAAAAGATTGAAGCCGACCAATCTGTGGAGCTCGGGACCGATCAAGTCTGAAACGATGTCGGTCGGAATCGTCGTTCCAGAACGCGAAATCTATGCGTCCCTGGTCGCCGCGCAAAAGAGTATTTCTCGCGCGACCAATCGTATTCTGCTCTTTCAGGTCGCCGCCATCGTCGTTTCGCTTCTGATTGTATTTGCGGCAGTGCTCGGCATCTCGAAGCGGATCACGGCCGGCCTCAGGGCGCTTGCCAGCGCCGCCCAGAGGCTACAGTCCAAAGACTATTCGGTCCGTGTTCGCGTTCCAACGCGCGACGAGGTTGGAGCGGTCGGGGTCGCCTTCAACCGCATGGCCGAGCAGATCAGCTTTCACACAGAAAACCTCGAGCAACTCGTCGACGAACGCACCAGGGAACTCGGCGACGCAAATCAGGAGATTTCCGCGCTCAACGAAAAGCTGCGGGACGAGAACGTCCGTCTCGGCGCCGAACTCGCGGTCGCCAGGCAAATCCAGATGATGGTCCTGCCGAAACCGTTCGAACTCGAAGCGATTCCGGGGCTGGAGATCGCGGCCTACATGCGGCCGGCCGACGAGGTGGGCGGGGACTACTACGACGTCCTCCAGAACGGATCACGGGTCAAGATAGGCATCGGCGACGTGACCGGTCATGGTCTCGAGAGCGGCGTGCTGATGCTGATGGTCCAATCCGTTGCACGCGCGCTGCAGGAGGCCAACGAAGGCGATCCGCATCAGTTTCTGGTTCGTCTGAACAGGGCCATCTACAAGAACATCGAGCGGACGAACACCGACAAGCATCTCTCGCTGGCCTTTCTTGACTTTGAGGACGGGCGGGTAACGCTATCCGGCCAGCACGAGGACATTCTCGTCGTGCGTGCGGATGGGGACGTCGAACGTATCGACACGCTTGATCTGGGTCTGCCCGTTGGCCTGGAGAACGACATCTCGCAGTTTGTTGACACGCGAGACATCGTGTTCGGGAGCGGCGACGTAATCGTGTTGCACACCGACGGTGTGACCGAGGCGGAAGATGAAGACAGAAGACTGTTCGGGTTCGATCGCCTCTGCAAGAGCGTGCAAAAGCGCCATGGCAGGAGCGCCGAGGACATCAAGACCGGGATCATCGAGGATTTGATGGCCCATATCGGAATCCAGAAGATCCACGACGACATCACACTCGTGATCATAAGGCACACGTAGGATGACAGCGCTGTTCGGTACGCCTGACATTGCAATCGGGATGAAGGGGAGCGTCAGTCGCGTGCGGCTGTTCGACGGACCTCTCGACTTGAGTTGGCGTCATTGCGCCACGACCTCGGACTTCATTGCCGATCTTTTCGCGTTGCGCTTTCAGTCGTCGCGCAATGACTACATGGAGGTGCGGCATAGCATCGGATATCTGGTCAACGAACTCATCGAAAACGCCGTCAAGTTCCGCGCACCAGGCGAAATCGTGGTTGAGGCGTCGATGGATTCGGAGTGCTTCAAGCTGAAGGTGTCGAATGACGTCGATGGTGAAATCGCGTCCGAGTTCCAAAGCCTTCTGGCGGACATCACGGTTGGCGACCCAAAGGACCTGCTGATACAGCGGATTGAGGCGAATGCCGCGAACCCCGACGTGGGGAGCTCCGGGCTTGGATTGCTGACGTTGATGAGCGACTATGGCGCGCGCTTGGCCTGGATATTCAGCCCCGCCGATGAAAACGATCGTATTTGCCTGGAAACATATGCCTCCATTCCGATCTCGCAAACTCACAACTAGATGAAGCGAAGCCAGATATGGAAATCAAGACAGACGACTACCGCGTGTGGACTGAGGGAAGCGATATCTTTTTCGACGGTGCAATGCGGCTTGCCAGTTCCGAGGCAGGTGCGCCGATCACGGCTTTGGCGACCAGTGTTCTTGCCTCAAATCCCGCTTCCATCACACTCAATTTGAAGGACCTTCACTTTCTCAACTCTTCCGGCATCAACCTGCTGGCGAAATTTACCATCGAGGTGCGCAAGCATCCCGATGTTCGACTTGTCGTGCGCGGAACGCCCGACATACCCTGGCAATCGAAATCATTGCCGAACCTGAAGAAGCTGCATCCCGCTCTGGTGCTTTTGATGAACTAACGTCAACGCGTCTCGATCGAGCCATTGCCCGCGAGGTGCCCGCCGTCGGATGATTTCCAGCTGATATTCGGGACTGTCAGATCAGCAGCAGGCCCTTCATCGAGGCATTGCCCTTGCGGCCGATGATGATATGGTCGTGCACGGCGATGCCGAGCGGCTTGGCCGTCTCGATGATCTGCTTGGTCATGTCGATGTCGGCGCGCGAGGGCGTCGGGTCGCCGGACGGGTGGTTGTGCAACTTCCCAGTGCCACGCATTATCCTATTGAAAAATAAGGTAAATATCTTGGCATCTATGAGAGTTGGGGTTGGCATATGGGGGTGGTACTGGACGCATCTCTGCCGCCGATCACACTCGCTCATCGGCGTCCATGGTGAGTCGCGTTGACGCACGTAACCTTATTCTTCTGATCCCACATCTCCAGTTCTTCAATTGGGTACAACACGGCTTTGCCAAGCTTGACGTAGGCCGGTCCAATTCTCTTGGCCCGCCAATTTCGCAGCGTTCCAAGAGAAATGCTTCCGCGGTAGCGCTTCGCGACTTCCGCAGCCGTCAAAAATTTCCTGTCGTCCATCACCCTCTCCAAATGTCCGACGTCAAGAGCGTTTGAGCAGGCTCAAGCACGTTTCGGAAGCGTGAATCATCCAGTTGCACGGCCATGGGCCGGGATGTGGATAGGAAATGGAAGCTGAACTGGCCGGGAGTAGAGGCGGCGGATATGGCTGGATAGAGATCGGATGAACTGCCCAAATGAGGAGAGCTGTTTCTGGCACCATAACCTTGAGGTGTTCGGGCTCGGGGAAGGTGAGACGCGGCGATCCGGATCGGGCGATCGATTATGCCAAAACCGCTTGTGAGCTTGCACCATGGGTCGGCTCGACCCGGAGCAACACCACTTGGAGGCGTGGTGGCCGTTCTGGGGCTGAAGATGGTCGGCTTGGTCTGATCGCGAGGGAACGGACGCTTCCGCGAAGGCACCATTTGTCGTCGTCACTTGTTCGGATACGATCGATACATAGGCGATGTTGGATTGGGGAGAGGTTTACATGCGTCGCACACTTGTCTTCGGTGCCGTTCTTTCTGCAGTGCTATCGGCGGCTCCTGCAATGGCATGGTGGGATGGCGGCCATATGCAGATCGCTGCCGTTGCTTATTCGAAGCTGAGCCCGCAGGCGCGGGCGAAGGCCGACGCTCTCATCAAACTGAATCCCGATTACGCAGGCTGGGTCGCGGGGGTGTCCGACGACAAGAAAGCGCAATACGCTTTCGTCCATGCGGCGGTCTGGGCCGATGATATCAAGGATCCTGCGCACGGGTACACCAAGGACGATGACACCCCCACGGGCCAGAATATCGGCTACGCGGACAAAAATATGCACCGCTATTGGCACTTCAAGGACGTCCGTTTCTCAACTGACGGGACGCAATTTGTTGATGCTGATCCGATCAACGCGGTCTCGCAAATCAAACTCTTTGTTGCTGCGCTGCCTACTTCGTCCGGCGCCAGCGATGACCTTCGCTCCTACGATATGGTTTGGCTGCTGCATCTCATCGGCGATATCCACCAGCCGTTGCATGCGACTGAGCGGATGTCGGCGATCAACCCAGACGGCGACCGAGGTGGAAACGAAGTAAACGTGATGCCGGCGACTGGTGAGACGATAGACCTTCACGGCTATTGGGACCGAATGTTCGGCGGGTACGTTTCAGTGCCCGGAGCAATTTTCGACGCCAACGACAAAGGCGGCATATCGAAACTCCAGGTGGACAGCGTGAAGGCCAAGATTCTGGATCCGGATGTTTGGACCCACGAGAGCTTCGTGCTTGGGAAGAAGTTTGCTTACGAGGAACCTGTCCTGAGTGAGAACACAGTAGCCGTGCTGACCCGGACCTATGAAACGGATGCTCGCAACATCGCGAGAACCCAGGCTGCACTGGCCGCTGCAAGGCTTGCCAATGTTCTGAACGACGCGTTCAAGTAGGGTGACACCCACTCGGTGCGGGTGCTGCGGCGCATCGGATCGCCCGGCATGAAAATGCCGGAGATCGCCAAGGCAGCAATGATCCAAAATACTGATGGACGCTATTCGTTACTTCTTTTTCTTGACCTTCTGGGTCAGCGCAGAGCCTGCAACGGATTTGACAGCCTTCGATGAACTCTTGGAGCGAAGCAATTTGGACGCCACTGAGGCGACCTTTTTGCTCGTAGTCTCATTTGCTTTCTTTGCCATCGATCTACCTCCTAGTCTAAGTCTCCCCACTACACGTGCTACTCGGCGTGATATCAACGGCCCTGTCTCAGTACCCCCAATTTTTTGAATTTTTCTGGCGGCCAACCTTCAGACTTGGCGGCGTCTCATGCGGTCCGCTCTTCTTTGCCGCGCTTGCGGTCTTTTACAGCGGACTTGCTATGAACCGTAGAAAAGCGTCGCCTGCGCCGGTGCTTCGCTTTGCTAGGAAGACGCCCGACGTTCCCGTCACCGTCATGCCGCCGGTATCCACCAGTCCCTCACGGTGCAGGTCCGACAGCACGCGGTCCAAGGCGCCGCGCGAGATGACGCTGACAGGCAATGCCGCCTCAAGGACTGATATCTGGGTGCCGACCGACATCTGACTCGCTTTTGCTTTCATTTCAGCTGATGACGATGGATCTGCCAACACTTTCAAAACCTGCAGATGCGCTGGTGAAAACCGCTCGATGAAGCCGAAGAACGTGCCTCGCAGGATATCGTCGATTTGTAGTCCGGCCGCGATGTTGAGAACGCCGTTACGCAGTGCATCAATTTTCTCCTGCTTTGCGGTTTTGATCGCGGCTGCCGTTGCTTCAGCCACCGCCGACACAAAGTCGTCGTTCTCATTCAGCTTGGCCGGATCGAAATCCTCGAACGATCCTGTAGATCGCGCAATCCTTCACCCACTTTGGTGAACCACTCCTCACGCCTTTTCTGTAGTGGTGCGGCGACGAATCTCTCAACGATCTGACCAATTGCGTAACCCGCACCCGGGATGAGAGTTGCGGCCGCGCCGGCATCAATAGCCGTTCGCGCGACGTGATAAGCGCCAGTGCGTGCGTCTTTTTCGGGGTAGGGCGGCAAGCTTTCCTTTTTCTCGCTCATAGAACTGCTCTTGTCGCGTTTTATGTCAGATCGAGCTTCGGATAGTTGCACTAAACGCCAGGAAACCAACATATGCCAGTTGCAACACAAGAAATTAGCGATCTTCTGATCGCCTGGGAGGTGCCAACTTGTTGATTTAATGCGGAAAGGCTTTGGTAGTGGGAGGCCGCTACATCCGACAGCCGCTATCGCGGAAGCTCTCTTCTGCAATCGGCATCGATCTATAGAGAACGCAAATGTCGAAGATCGCCTGGGATAAGTTAGTGCGCGTCCCGGCCAGTGGCCGGTGGAACGTTTTTGGACGAAAAACCGGAGCGCCCTAGGCGGGACGCTCCAGAGGCTTGCTGCACTAAGACCTAGGCTTGCGCTTGGCAGGAGCCTTCTTGGCTGGGGCCGGCTGCGGTTTGCGCCCGAGCCCCGCTGCCTTCGCAAGCGTCGATCTTTGAGCTGCGTAGTTTGGCGCGACCATCGGGTAATCCGGCTTCAATCCCCATTTCTCGCGATATTCGTCAGGAGTGAGCCCGTAGTGTACACCGAGATGTCGTTTCAGTGATTTGAACTTCTTCCCGTCTTCAAGGCAGATGATGTAGTCCGGCGTTACCGACCGTTTGGGATTGGTGGCTGGCTCCTGTTTCGGTGGCTCGGCCATCTTTGACTGGCCAAGGCCTGTCAATGATGAATGAATCGACGCGATGAGATCTGGCAACCCGGCAACGGGTAGTGGATTTTGGCTGACATAGGCTGAGACAATGTCTGCAGTCAGCCCGACGAGATCCGCCGTATCGGCTTCGTTTTGATCGCTCAAGTATTCGCTCCTACGATAGGGAAAAAGCACGCCTCACGCATGTGTCGTATACCGCAATTTTGAGCGATGCCGAGATATATATTCCACCAGCGAAAGCTGATCTGGCTCTCGAAGGGACAAGCTCCCGAAAGGGCATCCAATTAGCCTGGGGTTCTTGGAAGCTTTTCGAACTTTCTTGGTCGCACCTCAGCCCGAATTGCGGGGGCTTATGGACAAAGCGGAACCGTAGAGTCGGGTTAGGGCAGTTTAGTAGACGGTCACTTTGCGCTTCGAAGGGACCTATCGCATTGTCACGCTGCGCGCAAAGGGTCTTTCGCCGACGGCGCAGGCCTTCGTGGTCGTCCACGGCAGCACGAAACCTCATATGATTCTACGTCCTGAACGGCGGCTCTGCGCGGAGATCGGCTGATTACGTGCTTGCGGCTTCTCGAAGGCAGACATCACCGATAACGAAGCAAGTCGAGATCAGTAAATGGTCAATCGGTGGAGTGCGGATGCCGCCGATGCTATACCGCAGTCGTTCATCTCGTGGCGGTGGACGTGGTCGTCAAGTATCCAAAAATCGTGATAGACTCTGCCGTCCAGTATGAGATGCTATGAGTGACTGCAGGATCCAGAGGGGAACCGTGTGAGAGTACTATCGATACTGCCCGCTATCGTAATAGCTGGCCCGGCGCTTGCACAAACACCGGGCATCCCTGTCAACGAGTACGGCGAAGAGCAATATGGTGGGGACTATCTGCCAACCACATCGGCCAGACTGGGTGAGTACTATATTGGCAGTCCCAACGCAGGTGTCGCCGTTCCGGACGCGCTACTGACACTGCCACAAAGCGTTTTCCCTCGGACGACGACGCTTTCGCTCCCAGCCGATCGGCAGACGTTGCCTAACCTCACGCCCTTCAGCGTTCCGCTAAGGAAGGACTTCTCACTCGGCGCCGACTTCAACGGCGGTTTCAACGCTCGTCGGGAAATGGCGTCTAGCGGCGCTAAAGCTTCGTCGGATGCCACCATGTACGTCCACTATGTCGATGTAGGACAGGGGGCCGGCGCAATTCTGGAATTTCCATGCGGTGTCGCGTTGATCGACGTCGGCGGGGAGTGGGCCAACGACGGTGTCGACGGCGAAATCATGTTCAAGAACTATCTGGACAAGTTTTTTGAAACACGCCCGTATCTAAACAACACAATTGACGTGGTGTTCCTGAGCCATCCCCACGCCGACCACATAAACGGCGCGTCATTTGCTTCTTCCGGAGGCCGGCGGCATCTACACCATCAAGAACGTTGTCGACAACGGTTTCGAGGGCGGTAGCGGAATGCTTGAAAAACAGACGAAGTTTCACAAGGCCGCTGCTGAGCTTGGGGCCGGTTACACTGGAGTCACGGTTGCCGCACAGGTCACAGCGACGGGTGTAACCAACGCCAACATCGATCCCTTGGCTTGCAAGGGGGTCGATCCCATTATCACCGCATTCTGGGGAGGCCGCGCGGAGCTTGCAAGCAGCGGCGAGTACGCGAATCCAAACAATCACAGTGTCGTTGTACGCGTGGACTTCGGCCGCGCCTCGTTCTTGTTCGCGGGGGATTTGGAAGACAAGGGTGTGGCAGACATGCTCGACCAGTACAGCACGAACCCTGGCGTCTTCGATGCGGATGTCTACCTCGTAAGCCATCACGGCGCCGATCAAGAGACAACAGACCAGATGCTCGCCGCGATCACACCGCGCATTGCTATCCTCTCGATGGGCACGGCAGACAGCCCCGACGGCTTCAAGTACGGGCACCCTCGCATCACGACCCTGGATGCGCTGCAACAGCCGCCGGCCGTTGTTTCAAACGATTTGCCTGGCGGCCCGGTGACGGTCCTTGCTTCCCCCGGCAAAAAATCCGTCTTCAAGCCATACGAACTTACAAAAGAGATTTACGGAACGGGCTGGGGAGGCACCATTGTTATGCAGGCGACCTCAGGCGGAGCCTATTCGGTTGGGAACACACCTGCACGCTGACGCTTCGGAGGAACTTCGCTAGGCTCTGTGGTCCTAAGGTTCTTCCGCAAGGCCGCAGAGCTGGAGGCTAATGGCTCGGTAGGCAGAAAATCCGTTTTAATTTCTTGAAAAAAAGGATCAACCTTTCTCTTAATGGAATTCACAAAAACTACTGTTTTGGGGAGGCTGAAGAGCCATGCGCGGGGTTCGATGGACTTTGTTGGCGATGCCTATACTGGTTGGATGTGCTGCCTATCCCTTGCCTGACGATGTTACAGGCTACAGTAGCCGGGACATTGCGACCCAAGTCCGTTGCGACGCGCGATATGCGATTCAGGACCTCTGGCTCATTGAACGCTTCAAGGCATACGGGAAGCGGGTCAAATATGAGGGTATGGACGGCTCTGAGACAGCGGCATGGTTGCTGAGTAATCGCGAAAACTTTTATGCGCTTGATCTCAATCAAATCGAACCCAGGCGGGAACGTAACGCCTTTAGCTTCTATCGTAACATTCTACTAAGCTACGACTTTTCCTTGGACGGCACTTTCCAGAACGATTCAGGATTGTCAGCTTCCGTTCTCGGCGAATTCACCAGCCGGGCCGACACGATTGGTGTCGATATAGGCAGCACACGTACACGCCAAGGTAAACGGCACTTCCGCGTCTTCGATACGTTCGAGTCGTTGGGCATCAAAACACCGGAAGGGCTGTGCAAGAATTTCAACAGAGTGACGCCTAAGTCAAAGTTGCCGGACAAGAGCTATACAAGTCGAACCAACCGCCTGTTTCCGAGCACTGGAGCGCTTCGGATGCACAATCTGATCGAGGACTTTCTCGTCCAGAATGAGACTGGGAATTTGGGCGGCGAAAAGGACGACTGGAAAACCGCGCATATGACCGACACGATGACCTTCACGACCAAGACCAAAGGCGATCTATCCCCATCGACTAGCTTCAATGCAGAAGGCACGGGATGGAGGCTCGCTAGCTTGGGTTTGACCAGCAAAAACTATAGGTTGGACGTCCACACAATCATCATTGACTTGAGCCTCTCGAGCAAACCGTCGACCATTGTAACGGATAAATACGGACGTCTCGCCCTGCCTGGGGCTGAGCCATTGATTGAAACCGGAAACCGAAATCTCGATCGTGCCAAGGAAGATAATTTCAGAGATGACTTCCGTCGCCTCTCGACAATTGTGACGGACAAATAGGGTGTCTACAGTGAGCCAACCGGAGGGCCAGATGGAATCGTTCGACGCCGCAGAATTCATTGAGGCGATGACTAAGATGGCAGCAAATGAGAAATTCAGAAAAATATTCATCGACCAGGTCTCAGCTTCGGGATTGGCTATCCAGGTCAGTTCAGATTTAAAAAAGATCTACCAGAATGTCGCGGCAACAGCGAACCCTGACGGCGATGTTCTCCACCCATTTCCAACACCTAAGCCGACTCCAAAGCCGAAGAAAAGGAAGTAGGCCGTAGGTACTCGTAGCGTGACTTGCACTGCGACCAGTTGACCGCAGCTGTAAGCGATTGAAGCGTTAACATTTTATTACCGGCCGTTCCTACTTGGCCGGAAGATCCTTCACGTGACGAAGTCGTCGATTCCCGGTTGCGTCACGATAAAGCTCCCATTCGGCGGGCCAACTTAGCCACCCCGTCACCAATGCGCCTTCGAGGTTTGCGTCATAAAAATCAGCATCGTGAAAATTCGTGTCTACGAACAGTGCCCGCTGTAAAGAGGCGCCGCGGAGATAGGCATCGGTAAAATCGGAATCTGCCAATTGAGCGTCGTCGAGTTTTGTTCGTTGAAGGTGCGCGCTGACGAAGCTGCTTTTTGATATACGGCTTTTGGTCAGATCTGCGTCTGTGAAGTTCGCCCAATCGGCGGAGGCGCCCGTTATCGACGATCCGGACAACTTGGCTCTAGCCAGTCCCACATACGCAAGTTGTGCCCCACTGAGATTAGCGTTCGTGAGATCGGCATCGTGCATAATCGCACCCGCGAGGTCGGAGAACCGCAGGTCAACGCCTTTCGCCAGCACGTTTGGCAAGATAGCGCCGCGCAAGTCTGCGCTTGAGAAGGTTGCTCCAGCTTTGGCAAGTGTTTCGATGTCGATGCCGGCAAGCACCAACCCCGTGAACAACTGTCCTCGTTCCGGGCTGCGGGCCCTCTCTGCGCGTTGCGGCGCAAGTGCTGGCACGCGGTTCTCGTCCTCGGCAACTTCAATTGTCCAGTAAGGGGTTGCTGCGCGGCTAAGGGTCACGATCCGGTTCTCCAAGCCGCGCGTCAGTTGCGGACGCAGCGTAGGATTGCGTGGCTCGGCTACCAACTTTGACACTTCCTGCAAGATTTCGAAAAGTTCCGTTGCTAGACCGGATCTCCGCTGTGCCTCGGCCGTCAACGTTTGGAGATCGAGCTTTTGATTTTGCTGGGCGAGCAGGTCGATTTGCTTGTCCAGCTTATTATTCTGCTCGGTCAAGAGGAGTATTTGCCGGAAGAGCAGGGCGGTGCCGACGAGACCGCCAAACGAGATAAGGACCGCTATTGCGGTGCGCGCCACCCATCGCCTCGTTGCTGCTGGTCCGTACCATGCCACAAATTCGTGAGCCGCATTCTCGAAATGCATGATCGAGTGCGCCGTGTCGCGCTGCAGTGCGGCGCGGGCAGCGCTTGCGGCGTCGCTTACGACCGTCTCAAGCGTACCTTGTGTCCGCTTCAAAAAGATACGAACAGCCAACCACGTAAATGGCACAGCCAGTACAAGCGCACCCCCGACCATCGCAAGCGCAGGCAGGGCGCCACGAAGGGCCAAATCAAGCACTGAAGAAACGCGGTCCAGGGGGCCAACAAACAATGCCAAACTAATAGCGGCTCCGAGTGTCAAGCCCAGTACCAATCCCAGGAAAACGTATGGAAGGCCCGATTGCCCCAAGTGCTTTCTGGAGGAAGTAGAGGGCTCATCCATTACTGCGCCCATTGGATTGGAATTATGTGGTTGAGTTCCGACGACCGACTCCCCGCCAGTCTTGATGCATGTGCCGGGGAAGCGCAAGTTGAAGGTACCATAACATCTCATTTTCGGGTGCACGCAAGCGCTACTCCTCTTTGCAAGGCCACCATCGGCACGCCCTTGATAAGGATAGCCCGGAGCTGGTCCATGGACCGCGTGTTGATCTCTAGCGTCCCTTCCTGCAGACGCTTTAGGCTCCGTCCGCCGCATTGATCCGGGCGTTGATCTGTGGCGATCACGGTGGCAATCTCCATACAAGAGCGTCAGGCAGCGTATCACCGGGCTCGCCCGCACCAACGGCGGCATCGAGTGGAGCTTCGGCAGAAGACACGGAATGGATTGTCAAAAGGGCGGTGGGTCGCCATCGTTGAAGAATCGTCAGGTGCGCCAGGCTTCCTGCCAGCCCGGGGCTCGCTTGCGTTCACCAAAATGACATGGACGCCAGCGCCGGCTATCCCGGAGCGTCTTCTGCGTACTTTTGTCGATGAGCGGATTCATGAACTCTAGGATTGGTGCCACGCTGCCAGATCTGCGAGCCTGTTCTACAGCTGAGTAAGTGCGCCGGATGAGTGATCCGATCATCTCTTGGGATAGATCGTCGAGATCGATTCCGTCGTCGATTTTCCTCGCGTGCTCCTTGTCGACTCTACGTCTCTCAGCTCGGTTCATTATTGCCCTCCTTTGGAAACTCTTGCCGAATTCGTGCAATTACCTTCCGGACTTGGCCTCGTGGCGCCCAATGATGCCGTCCGAAAGTACCTTCAAAACCGACGTCGCCGATGTCGTCATCTCTGAGGCTCCGGTGCTTGAAACCGAACCGAACGCTGAAAGTCTGTAAGCGGTGTTCTTAGGCCACGGCCTTAAGCTCGGGAGCGGCGATGAAGGCCCAGGGCAGAAGCTCGTCGATCTGGCTGTTCGGGTGGCCGTTGACGATCCTGGCG
>NZ_RZSN01000114.1:0-20455 GCF_003997315.1 Mesorhizobium sp. M1A.F.Ca.IN.020.04.1.1 | reverse complement strand
TGGTTTGACCGATCGTTGCTTCCGGCGCAAGCCCGCCCGCTGGGGCCGCTCCGCGCGTTGCCCGCCCGAAGGAACTCGCTGCCGGTTTTGATGTTCCCACTGAGCACGCCACCGGCGCACAGCGCGGCCGACGGAATTCAGCACGATCAGGAGCGATGGGATGGAAGGCAGGATCGAAACGGGGGCATGTTTTTGCGGGGCGATCGCGGCCGAGATGCAGGGCGATCCGTTCTGGACCTGCTTCGACCATGATGACGACTGCCGCCGGGCGATCGGAAGCCCGCTGACCATCTGGATCGGTTACCGGCCGGACCAGATCCGCTTGACCCGCGGCCAGCCCAGGGAATTCTCGAAGACCCGGGGCATCGTCCGCAGCTTCTGCGAGAAATGTGGCACCTCGATCGCCTATCGCGACGAGGGACTGAACGACGAGCTTTATGTCACGATCGGCTTCTTGGACCATCCGGAGCGGTTTCGGCCACAAGCCCACGCCTATTGGCGGCTGCGTCTGCCCTGGCTGGAATTCTCCGACGATCTGCCGCGTATCGACACCTACTCGCGACGTCGCGATCCGGCATTCGGAAATCCAGTCGACCGGTAGATCGCTCGCCAAGCGCGCCTCAGCCGATGCTTTCGCCGCCGTCGACGACCAGCGCCTGGCCGGTCATGAAGGACGAGCGGTCGGAGACCAGGAACAGGATTGCTTCGGCGATTTCCTGCGCGCTCGCCCAGCGCCCCATCGGGATCTTGGTCCGGACATAGTTTTCGATCGCGTTGCGTCCGCCCATCTGGGTGATGAACGGCTCGTTGAACGGCGTGTCGACCCAGCCCGGACAGAGCGCGTTGATGCGCACATTGTGCTTGGCGTAGTCGAGCGACATCTGCCTGGTCATCGCCACCACCGCATGCTTGGACGTAGCATAGGCGATCATCTCGCGATCGTAGAAGACGCCGGAATTGGACGCAGTGTTGAGTATGACGCCGCCGCCCTGCGCGATCATCGCCGGCAT
Source organism: Mesorhizobium sp. M1A.F.Ca.IN.020.04.1.1 (assembly GCF_003997315.1). Taxonomy (NCBI): domain Bacteria; kingdom Pseudomonadati; phylum Pseudomonadota; class Alphaproteobacteria; order Hyphomicrobiales; family Phyllobacteriaceae; genus Mesorhizobium; species Mesorhizobium sp. M1A.F.Ca.IN.020.04.1.1. The sequence continues at coordinate 19,445 of NZ_RZSN01000114.1, read as the reverse complement.
GACGGTCTTCGCCGCGAGGAACTGCGCCCGCACATTGATCCGCCACGACGCATCCATGCCGTCGGTGCTGACTTCCGTCAGCGTGCCGCCGACCTGGATGCCGGCATGGCTGTGCAGGATATCGATCCGGCCGTGCTTGCCGAGCGTTCCCGCTATGAGGTCCTCGACCGCCGTGTCGTTGGCGACATCAGTCGCAACCGCTTCGGCCCGGCCGCGGGCTGCGCGGATAGCGGCCGCCGTGGCCTCGCCTGCCGCCGGATCCCGGTCGGCGATCACCACGACAGCCCCTTCCCGCGCCATGATCATGGCGCCGGCGCGCCCGATGCCCGACCCGGCGCCCGTCACCACGGCGATGCGATCTTTCAAAATCATGGATCTGTCTTTCACGGCAATGGTTTTCGTCGGCCGAGCTGCCATTGCGCGAGCAGGACGAGCAGCACCGAGGCGGCGAGCACGATCGTCGCGATGGCGTTGATCTCCGGCGTCACGCCGCGTCGGATCGAGGCAAAGACATAGATCGGCAAGGTCGTCTGCGCGCCGGCGACGAAGAAGGCGATGATGAAGTCGTCGAAGGAGAAGGTGAAGGCGAGCAGGAAGCCGGCGATCACCGCCGGCATGATCTGCGGCAGCACGATCGAGCGGAACGTCGTCAGCGGTGTTGCATAGAGATCGCTCGAGGCCTCGACCAGGTTGCGGTCGAGGCTGCTGAGCCGCGTGCCGACGATCATCGTCACCAGCGCCATCGAGAACAGGCCGTGCGCGGCGATGATCGAGCCGTAGCCGAGCGCCAGGCGCGGCGGCTGGTCGGTCGGCCAAACCGAAGCGAGGAACGGATTGACGGCGGCGAAGAGCTGCACCAGGGCCACCAGCGTCGAAATGCCAATGACGACGCCCGGCACAACGATCGCGGCACCCAGCAACGCGTCGAACACGCCCCTTGTCCGCGCGCCGACACGCTGCAGCCCGAGCGCCGCGGCCGTGCCGCAGAAAGCCGCGAGCAGCGCGCTGGTGGTGGCGATGAACAGGCTGTTCTTCAGCGCCTCGACCAGGAACGGGTTCGACAGCGCTTTGCCGTACCATTGCTCGGAGAAGCCGGTGAACTCGCTGGCGTGATGGCCGGCATTGAACGAGAACAGCACGACCAGCGCGATCGGCAGATAAAGGAAGGCAAAGACGGCAACGACGAAGGCGCGCATCAGATTAGGTCCACGCGGCGGGCGCCCGAAAGCCGGGTCGAGAGGCGGTTGGCGATGATCAGCACCACGACCGAGACCAGCACCAGCGTGATGGCAATCGCCGATCCGAACGGCCAGTTGCGTGACTGCAAGAAGAGGTCGACCAAGGCGTTGCCGATGAAGAACACCTTGCCGCCGCCAAGCAGCGTCGGGATCAGATACTCGCCGAGCAGCAGGATCATCACCAGCGAGAAGCCGGTCATCACGCCCGGCAGCGACAGCCGGAGCGTGACGCCGAGGAAGGTCGATAGCGGCGTAGCACCCAGATCGGCGGACGCCTCGAGCAGCCGCCGGTCGAGCCGTTCGAGGCTGACATAAATCGGCAGGATCATCAGCGGAAGATAGCCATAGACGATGCCGAGCAGCACGGCGCCAGGCGTGTTGATCAGCCTGAGATCCTCGATGCCTATATAGGCGAGCAGGGCGGGAATGCCGCGCCCGCCAAGGATGTACATCCAGGCATAGGTGCGCATCAGAAGGCTGGTCCAGAACGGGATGACGATCAGCGCGAGCAGGATCAACCGCCAGCGCTGCGGCGCGCGCAGCGCCAGGTAATAGGCGACGGGATAGGCAACGAGGAGGCAGGCCAGCGCGCCGACCGGCGCCAGCACCATCGTGTTCCAGAAGGCGGTCGCCCGTGCCGGCAGGTTGGCATATTGAGCGAAGGTGAACGCTGCCTGGTAGCCGCCCTCGGGTGCCCGCTCACCGACGCTGAAGACGGCGATGGCGACGAACGGCAAGACCAGGAACACGACGAGCCACAGCGTCGCCGGAGCGAGCAGTAGGGCGGTCAGGAGATTTTTGCGAAGGAGACTGCCGCGCATTGAAAAAGCCGCTTCGGCGCCGGCGGGCCTCTGCCCGCCGGCGGTAAGAACTTGACCGGAGTTGATGCCCTGATTCACGCGGCCTTGAAGCGCGCCATCAGCTCGGCGCGGCCCGGATCGGTGAGCGTCGCGGCGGCGCCGAACTCGAGCGGCTTCAGAAGCTCGGCGGCCGGATAGAGGATCGGGTTCTCGAGCACCTCCTTCGGCAGCAGCGCATTGACCCGCGCGTCGGTCGAAGGCGCGCCATTGGCCAGATGCTCCTTGACGGCGACCTTCGGGTTCATCAGGTAGTTGAGCAGCGCATAGCCGGCCGGCTTGTTCGGCGCGTCCTTCGGGATGGCGTAGAAGTCGGTCCAGATCTCGCCGCCCTCCTTGCCGAGCACATAGGCGATCTCAGGAATATCGCGATGAAGCTGCGCGCCGTCATTGGTCCAGCACATCGTCATCCAGGCGTCGCCCGAGCGCATCGACGGCTGATAGTCGCTCGACACCGCGAAGAGATGCGGCTTGACTTTGAGCAGCAGTTCCTCGGCCTTGGCGAGCTCGTCCTGCTTCAGCGAGTTGAACGAGTAGCCGTGATATTTCAGCGCATTGCCGATCGTGGTCAGCTGGTAGTCATGCACCATGGTGCGGCCGTCGCCTTCCGCCATGGCAGTATCCCAGAATTCCTTCCAGCTCGACATCGGCTTGGCGAGCTTCTTGGTGTTGACGGCAAAGCCGGTCGTGCCCCAGTTCTTCGGCACGGCGTAGATCGTGCCGTCGATCGTGCCTTCCGCGGTGAAGCGGGCATCTTCCTTGCTGCCGTCGAAATTGCCGAGCTTGGCCATGTCCAGCGGCTCGATGATGCCGAGCTTCTTATAGGTCGAGATGGTGTAGTTGGTCGGCACGAACAGGCTCCAGCCCGAGCCGCCGGCCTGCAGCTTGGCCAGCATCTCTTCGTTCGAACCGAAGACGTTGACCTCGACGGCCACGCCCGTCTCGGCCTTGAAGTTCTCGAAGGTCTGCGGGTCGTGATAGTTCGGCCAGGTGGCGATAGACATGCGGTCGCCGAGGTTCTCGGCAGCAAAGGCCGGTGTCGGCCTGATGCCGAGCTCGCGCGCCATCACCGCGGTCGCGACACCGAGGCCGGTGAGGCCGAGGAAGTCGCGCCGGCTGATCGAGCCGCGCTTCAGGCGCATCAATTGGTCGACGAATTTTTCGGGGCTTATCGGCAGTCCGTCACGATAGGATTTTGACATGTTGGTCTTCCCTCTGGTTGGTCCCGTTGTTCTTAGGTTGCGGAAACGCCAGCGGCGCTCCGGCGGCGAAGCCGATGGCGACGGGTTCGCCCGGCTTGAAAAGGTTGCCCCGGCCAGTCACGTGATCGGCCTTGGTAAGCAATGATCCAATGCCCTGCACTTCGATCGCGTATTCCGCGGTCGAGCCAAGAAAGATGCGGTTACGGACAATGCCCTTGAGACCGCCGCCTCCGGGCGCCGAGAGGCTGAGCGATTCCGGCCGAAGGCTGACGGATACGGCCTCGCCCCGGCTGAGCGGTACCCGCTTGCGCGCCGAAATCACCGTGCCGTCGGCGAGCGCCACATCGACGAGGTCGCCGGAGAGCCCGGCCACCTTGCCGCTGAGCAGATTCGTCTTGCCGACGAAATCGGCAACGAACAGATCGGCCGGCTCGTCATAGATCTCGCTCGGCTGGCCGAGTTGCACCACGCGGCCGCCATTCATGACGCACACGAAGTCGCTCATCGACAGCGCCTCCTCCTGGTCGTGGGTGACCAGAACGAAGGTGATGCCGATTTCGCGCTGCAGGTTCTGCAGCTCGATCTGCATGTCTGTGCGCAGCTTCTTGTCGAGCGCCGCCAGGGGCTCGTCGAGCAGCAGCACCGCAGGCTTGTTGACCAGCGCCCGGGCGAGCGCGACGCGCTGCTGCTGGCCGCCGGAAAGCTCGTGAATCTTGCGGCGTCCGTAGCCCGCAAGCTGCACCATGGCCAACGCCTCACCTGCCTTCAGGCTGATCTCGCGCGACGACAGACGCGGCCTTGCCTGGCGCAGTCCGTAGGAGATGTTCTCCTCGACATCGAGATGCGGAAACAGCGCGTACTGCTGGAACACCATGTTGACCGGACGCCGGTAAGGCGGCGTTCCGGCCATGTCGCGGCCGCGGATCAGCACCTGGCCCTCGCTCGGCTGCTCGAAGCCGCCGATCATGCGCAGGCATGTCGTCTTGCCGCAGCCGGATGGTCCGAGCAGGGCGACGAAGGCCGCGGGCGGGATGGCAAGGTCGATGCCGCTGACCGCCGTGACGGCGCCGTAGCGCTTGGTGACCGCGCGAAACTCGATATCGGGCACTGCAGTCAAGCCACGGGCTCCAGCGACAGCGTGAGGCAATCTTTGCAAAGCTAGCAGAGCCAATGGCGCCTAGTATATACCTCGCGGGTGGTATATTTAATTGATTTTAGCATTTCGAGGGGTATGAATTGAGCGCCTCCCGCAGCGACGACTACAACGCGCTCGGCGCCGTGATTGCCGCGGCGCGCGAGACCGGCGATCATTTCGGCAAGGCGATCGTCGGCTGGCTGCGCGGGCATGTCCGCTTCGATCACTGCGTCGTCTTCGGCTATCGGGGTGCTGCGCGGCCGCCGCTTCTGTTCGAGACCTTCTCGCCGGCCGAAAGCCACATCTTCGTCGCGCTCTATCAGGAAGGGCCCTATCTGCTCGACCCCTTCCATCACGCCGCGGTCGAGCGCAGGGAAGGCTTCTGGCGCATGCGCGAGTTGGCGCCGGACCGCTTCTATGCCAGCGAGTACTACCGCTCGTACTACAGCCAGACCCGGCTCGCCGAGGAGGTCGGCTTCTTCGTTCCGCTGGCCGGCAAGGATGCGCTGGTGCTGTCGCTGATGCGGCTGCGCGCCTCGGGGCCGTTCGGAACAGCCGACGCTAGGCTGTTGCGCGACATGGCTCCCGCGGTGGTCGGCTTCTGCCGACAGCGCTGGCCAGCCTTGCCTGCCGAAGAGACCACGGTTGCGCCGCCGGGCGAAGCCGCGGCGGTGACCAATGAGCTGGATCGCGCCCACATCTGGAAGAGCCTGTCGCTGACCCCGCGCGAGAAACAGGTCGTCGACCTGGTGCTCCAGGGTCACTCGACGGAATCGATCGCCAGGGCGCTCAGGATCGTCCCAGGGACCGTGAAGGTCCATCGCCGCAACATCTATCGCAAGCTCAAGATCAGGTCGCAGGCCGGCCTCTTCGCGCGCTTCGTCGAGATCATCGACGCGCGCATCGGATAGCGCGTCTCCAGCCAAATGGAACCGCTCCACGGCACGCATGCCGAGGGCGCCGTTCGGGCCAGTCAGGAGGCCGCCCCTGCCTCACTTGCGGCGCCGCGCCTTAACCGTCTATCGTGCGGATCGAGGGCCGCCGGCCAAGTCTCCGGTTGCGGACAGAGCGGCTAAACAGATTTCAGGGACGGACGAAGTAGCGCATAGCCAATGGCCGACAAAACACAATTCGGACTGACTGCCCTCGACACAGTACCGCTGCATGAGAAAGTCTATCTGGAACTGGTGCGGGCGCTGATGTCGGGTCAGCTCCAGCCCGGCCAGAAGCTGACCTCGCGGAAGCTCGCCAAGGAGCTCGGCACCAGCGACATGCCGGTGCGCAGCGCCTTCATGCGGCTGCAGGCGCTCAGGGCGCTGAGCCCGATGCCGAACGGAAGCGTCGAGGTGCCGATGATTTCGGCCGACCGTTTCCAGCAGCTCACCGACGTGCGCATGGTCCTGGAAGGCACGGCCACTGAGCTCGCCACCGGCCTCATCAATGGCAACAATCTGCGCGCCATCCGCCGACATTGCACAGAGCTCACCCAGGCCGCCCGCAGCGGCGACATCGACGATTACCTGCGCAAGAATCACGACTTCAAATTCTCGATCTACCGCCACTGCGGCAACGAGCAGATGATCTTCCTGATCGAGACCGTGTGGATGCAGGTGGGCCCCTTCCTCCGCAACCTGCGCATCGGCTTCGAGGACGACCTCGCCGGCATTCTCGGCATCGACTATCATGAAGAGGTCGTGGCGGCGATCGAGGTCCAGGACGGCGAACGAGCCCGCGCGGCCATCGTGCGCGACATCGACGAGGGCGCGACGCACATTCTCAAACAGATCAAGTTTCCTGAATTGCGGCACTAGTGCCTCAGCGTAGATCGAGGGATTGCCCTCGGCCATCACGATACTGGCAGCCAGATCACCGTTGACCGCGCAAATGCCCCCTTGGCTTTCCCCTAGCGGCCAGCTATGTTGCGATCGCAGATCGCAGCTATGGACCCAAAATGCCGCCCGATATCCCAGCTAGTGAATTGAAAAAATGAAGGAACATCGCCTGGAACCATCCGTGGCGACCTTCATAAACTCACAAGCTGTAGAATGGATATCGTAGCCGGAACGGCTGCAGCACCTCCGAAAGAACAGGGGCTGGAAATTGGGCGATGCAATTGCGGACGTTTTGAACTGGCTTGAAAGCAGAAGCGACATCCAGAGCCTGCGGGCCGCGGTGTGCGACCTGAACGGCATCATGCGCGGCAAGCGCATCCCGGTCGAGCAGGCGCGCAAGGCGCTCGAAGGCAAGCTGCGCATGCCTTATTCGCTGATCGGGCTCGACATCTGGGGAGAGGACATCGAAGGCAACGCCCAGGTTTTCTCGACCGGTGACGCCGACGGGCTTTGCCATTGGACCGGACGCGGCATCCTGCCCGTCAACTGGACGGCGCATCCGACGGCGCTTTTGCCCCTGTGGCTCGCCGACGAGGCCGGCGCACCCTATCTCGGCGATCCGCGCCGCGCGCTCGCCCGCATCCTCGACCGCTACGCAGCGCTTGGTCTGACGCCGGTTACCGCGACCGAGCTTGAATTCTATCTCGTCGATCCGACATCGCAGCGTCCGGTCGGTCCTGTCTCGCCGGTCACCGGCCGGCGTCTCGATTCCGATGCGGCGCTTTCGATCGACGAAATCGACGATTTCGAAGGCTTCATCCACGACATCTACGAAGCCTGCCGCATGCAGGGCATTCCGGTCGATACGGCGATCGCCGAGAACGGCGTCGGCCAGTTCGAGATCAACCTCAACCACGTTCCGGATGCCTTGCGCGCCGCGGACGACGCCGTGCTTTTCAAGCGCACGGTCAAGGGCATCGCGCGCAAGCACGGCTTTGCCGCCTGCTTCATGGCCAAGCCCTATGGCGAGCGCGCCGGCAACGGTTTCCATGTTCATTTCAGCGTGCTCGACAAGGACGGCCGCAACATCTTCGACGACGGCAGCGACCAGGGCTCCGACACCATGCGCCACGCCGTCGGCGGCCTGCTCGCGGCCATGGCCGAAAGCACGCTGGTGTTCGCGCCGCATTTCAATTCTTATCGCCGGCTGCGGCCACGGTCCTATGCGCCGACGGCTGTCGCCTGGGGCTACGAAAACCGCATGGTGGCGATCCGCATTCCAGGCGGCCCGTCTGCCGCGCGCCGCATCGAGCATCGCGTTTCCGGGGCCGACGCCAATCCCTATCTGGTGCTGGCGGCGATCCTGGGTGCCGCGCTAATGGGCATCGAGCGGCAGCTGTCGCCCGGCGAGCCGACCGGCGGCGAGGGACAGGGCCTGACGCTTGCCAAGCTGCCGCCTGACTGGGCCTCGGCGATCGCCGCCTTCGAGACCGGCAAGCGCGTCGCCGAAATCTTCCCGGCCGTGCTGCGCGACGCTTTCATCGCCTGCAAGCGCCAGGAGCTGAACACCTTCGCGCTCAATGTCAGCGACTTCGAGATCGAGACCTATCTCGAAAGCGTCTAACCCCGCGCGGGGCTATTCTCCCGACCGGGCCCGCTGGCGCTCTTGCACGATGACCGCCAGGATCAAAAGCGCGCCCTTGGCGAGCAGCTGGTAGAAGGTCGGCACGGAGGTCAGGATCATGCCGTTGTTGAGGACGCCGATGATCAGCACCCCTAACATGGCGCCGATGATCGTGCCCTTGCCGCCCTGCAGCGCGCAGCCGCCGAGGATCGCGGCGGTGATAGCCTCGAGCTCCAGCCCCTGGCTGCCGGAGGCGGGCTGTCCGGACATGGTGCGGCTGGCGAGCACCAGACCCGCCACCGCCGCGGCGAAGCCGCTCATCGCATAGATCGAGATCTGGTAGCGGCGGATCGGGATGCCGGCGAGCCGCGCCACCGTCGGATTGCCGCCGAGCGCGTAGATGTTGCGGCCGACGACCGTCTCACGGGTGAAAACGATGAAAGCCGCCATCGCCGCGATCAGCAGCCAGATGGCGAAGGGCAGCCCGGACAGCGTGCCGATGCCCAGCGCGCGCAGGCTGTCGCCGGTGATCGGTATGGAATTGCCGTTGTTCATCAGATAGGCGAGGCCGCGGAAGGCCGACATCGTGCCAAGCGTCGCGATCACCGCATTGACCGGCCCGTAGACGATGATCAGCCCGTTGACTGCGCCTGCCAGCAATCCGGCGAGCAGGCCGGCGAGGATGCCGGCGGGGATCGAGCCGGTTTCCTGGGCGGCGACGGCCAGCACCATCGTGCTCAGGCCGACGATCGACCCGACCGATATGTCGAGCCCGCCCGATACGATGACGACGGTCTGCGCCATTGCCAGGATGCCGAGAATGGTGACCGCGAGGCCTATGTTGATCAGGTTGCGCGGCGTGAAGAAGACGTCCGGCCTCAACACGCCAAAGATCGCCAGCAGCACGACCAGAGCGATCAGCAGGCTGATGTTTTGCGCGCCGATGCGGCCAAACAGGCTGGCCGGCGCGCGCTCGCGTCCGGCGGTCGCGGTATCGGTCACGACACCCTCCTTTCGATTGCTTTCTTGTCCGAGCGCATGGCCAGTGCCAGCACCGCCTCCTCGCTCGCCTCTTGCCACGGCAGCTCGCCGCTGATGCTGCCGCTCTGCATGACCAGGATGCGGTCGGCAAGGCCGAGCAGCTCCGGCATCTCCGAGGAGATGAGCAGGATGGCGAGGCCCTGGTCGGCCAGGCTTTCGATGAGCCTGTAGATCTCCGCCTTGGCGCCGACATCGATGCCGCGCGTCGGCTCGTCGAGGATCAGGACCGCCGGCCCCCGTGCCTGCCAGCGCGCGAAGACGACTTTCTGCTGGTTGCCGCCGGACAATTTCCCGACGGCCTGCTCGATCGACGGCGTCTTGACCCGGAGCTCGGCGACATGGCGGGCGACCAGCGCGCGCTCGCGCCTGCGGCTGAAGAAGCCGTAGCGCGACACCTTGTCGGGTACCACGAGGCTGACATTGTCGCGCACCGCCTGCATCAAAAGCAAGGCCTCCTGCTTGCGGTCCTCCGGCACCAGCCCGATTCCGGCGGCAACCGCATCCGCCGGCTCGCGCGGCCTGTAAGGCCGGCCGCCGACGGCCATCCGCCCGGAGAGCAGTGGATCGAGGCCGACGACGGCGCGCGCGACTTCCGTCCGTCCCGCGCCGACCAATCCGCCCAGGCCGACGATCTCGCCTGCCCTGACCTCGAAGCTGATCCCGTCGACGCGGCGTGTCGTGACGCCTTCGAGCGCCAGCCGGACCGGCCCGAGCGCGCGCACTTTTCGGTTGAACAGGTCGCTTACCGGCCTGCCGACCATCAGCCGCACCATGCGCTGCTCGTCGAGCGCCGCGATTGGTTCGTCGGCGACGCGGCTGCCGTCGCGCATCACCACGCACCGATCGGCAAGCTCGATGATCTCGCGCAGCCGGTGCGAGATGTAGATCACCGCGACGCCGTCGGCCTTCAGGCGCCGGATGACGCGGAACAGCCGTTGCGCCTCGTCCTCCGTCAAAGACGAGGTCGGCTCGTCGAAGGCAAGCAGCCGCGCGCCCGGCCGCAGCGCGCGCATGATTTCGATCAGCTGCCTGAGCGCCGGGCTCAGGCCATGGCAGCGCTGCCCGGGCGAAAGCACGTCGACCACGCCAAAGGTGCGCAACAGGTCGAGACTGCGTCTTTCGAGATCAGCGCGGTCGAGAAAAATTGCGCCCCGCGCCTTGATGTCGCCGATGAAGATGTTTTCCGCCACCGTAAGCTCCGGGATGATCTCCGGCTCCTGGTGGATGACGCGGATGCCCGAGCCGTGTGCGGCGCGCGGCGAGCTGAGCTGCACCGGCTGCCCGTCGACCAGGACCCGGCCACTATCCGGCCGATGCTCGCCCTCCAGCACGCGCATCAGCGTCGACTTGCCGGCGCCGTTCTCGCCGATCAGCGCGGTGATCTCGCCGACGTTGAAAGCGACCGACACGTCGCGCAGCGCCTGCACGGCGCCGAAGCGCTTGCTGACGCCTTCGACGGCAACGACGGGCACGGTCATGGGCGGGAGACTCCCTTTGAAGCCGCCCGCCCAAAGGCCATCCGCCCCGAGCCCGAAAGGGAGCCTAGGACTTGCAACCGAGAGTGTCCTTGAACTTGGCGAAGTTCTCGCCGCTGATCAGCGTGGCGTCCTGGAAATAGTCCTTCTGCATCTCCTTGCCGGTAGCTTGGTCGTAGAGCGCCTGGATAGCGGCGGCGCCGTGCTTGGCGCTGTCCAGCCACATCGTGCCGCGGAAGCCCGTCGGCTTGCCGGAACCGAAGGCCTCGCAGGAGCGGGAACCGTCGATGCCGATGCCGATGACGTTCTCCGGCTTCATGCCGGCATTCTCCGTGGCGCGCACGCCGCCAAGCACGCCGTCGTCATTGCAGGAGTAGAAGATCCACTTCTCGGCGTCCGGATTGGCTGTCAGCGTCGTCGACACGACATCGATCGAGTTAACCATCGTGTTGTCATAGGGAATCGAGACGATGCGCGACTTGATCTCCGGGATCGCTGCGACCAGCGCTTCCTCCGCGCCCTTGTTGCGGCGCATGCAGGTGTCGGCCTTCTGGTCCTCGATCGAGCCCACGCGCACCTTGGAGAGGTCCTTGTCCCAGCCTTCGGCCTTGACGATGCGGGCAATCTCGCCGCCGACCTGCTTGCCGATGTTGAGCGCGTTCATGCCGACATAGGCGACCGGCGTGCCGTCGGCGAAGGCGATGTCGTCGTCGACAGCAATCAGGCCGATCTTGGCGGCCTTTGCTTTGTCGGCGACGACCGGGCCGAGCGAGCGGTCCGGCACCACCACGGCGATGCCCTTGACGCCGTCGCCGACATAGGTGTCGAAGGTGGTGACGGCGAGGTTGGCGTCGAACTGAACGTCCTGGACAAGCAGGTCGACGCCGAGCTCGGCGGCCTTGTCCTTGGCACCCTTCACCTCGCGGACGAACCAGGGATGGTCGCCCATCTTGTTGATATAGCCGAACTTCATCTTGTCCTGCGCGCCGGCGCCATGGACCGTCAGCGCGACGGCTGCGGTCGCGGCCACAGCAAGCCACGTCCTGATCATGCGTTTCATGGTTTCCTCCTCAATATCGATCCCGGCCGGCGGGAGTCCTTTTTGCTTGAAGACGTTTCCGGCGACCGGCCGCCGGTGCGAAACCTCATTCGTGGTAGAGAACCGAGCGCCCGCCATCGATGACGATGCAGGCGGCGTTGATGAACGGGGCCTCGTCGGAGCCGAGGAAGACGGCAGTCATCGCCACCTCCTCCGGCCGCCCGATGCGGCGCGGCGGGTGCAGGTCGTAGGTGCGCTGGCGCTCCGCCTGCGGATCAGGAAAGGTGTTCCAGTAGTCGACCGCGATCTGCGTCTCGATGTAGCCGGGTGCGATCGCGTTCACGCGAACACCTTCGGCCGCGTATTGAACCCCGAGCGATCGTACCAGGCCGAGCAGTCCGTGCTTGGCAACCGGATAGGGAAAGGTCGAGGGGATGATCGCGAAAGAATGGCACGAAGCGATCGCCACGATCGAACCCTGCGTCTGAGCCCGCATCGCCGGCAGCACGGCGCGCGCCGAATACCACACCCCGTCGAGATCGACGGCAAAGCAGCGCCGCCATTCCTCTTCCGTGGTTTCCAGCGGCTCGTGGAAAACGTTGATGCCGGCATTGGCGACCAGCACGTCGATGCGGCCGAAGGTGGCAAGCGCTTGCTCGGCCATCGCTTTGCAGGATGCGATATCGGCGACGTCGGTCTCCACGAACAGCGCCCGAGCGCCGGCTTCGACCAGCGACGCGGCAACGCTCTTTCCGCTGAGCGCATCCTTTTCGGCCACGACGATGGCCGCACCCTCGGCGGCCATCGCGCGCGCCGTCGCCTCGCCGATGCCGCGCCCGGCGCCGGTGACAATCACCACCTTGTCCTTCAGTCGCCCGGCCATGGTCACCAGTCCACGATGGTGCCGTCGGCAAGGACGGCATTGGTGGTGTGCATGACCTCCGGCCTGTAGGGATGCCGGTCGGCGACCGCTTCGTCGACCTCGACGCCGAGCCCGGGCGCATCCGGCACCTGCCAGCAGCCGTCGATCATGCGGATCGGCCCCTTCACCACCTCGAAATACCAGGGCACGGCACCGACCATCTCTTCCTGGATCAGGTGATTGGGCGTGGAGACCGCGAAATGCAGCGCCGCCGCGCCGGCGATCGGACCGAGCGGATTGTGCGGCGCCACACCGACCGAGACCGCCTCGGCCATGGCGGCGATTTTCTTCGCCTCGAGCAGGCCGCCGCAGTGGCAGATGTCCGGCTGCACGATGTCGACCGCCCTTGCCCGGAAAAGGTCGTCGAATTCGGGACGATCGATCAGCCGCTCGCCGGTGGCGATCGGCACGCGCGATTTGGCGACGAGCTGCGCCAGCGCGCCGGTCTCGCCCGGCGGCAGCGGCTCTTCGACGAACATCGGTCGGTAGGGCGCAAGCGCGTCGATATAGGCGAGCGCGGTGGAGGCCGAGGCGGGACGGCCGTGGAAATCGACCATGATCTCGACTTCGGGACCGACTGTCTTGCGCAGCGCCTCCATTAGGCGGCCGACCTTGTCGACCTCGACGAGCGGCGCATGATAGTGGCTGTAGGGGATGAAGACGGCCTTCAGCGCGCGATAGCCCGTGGCAACCACTTCGGAGGCGCGCCGCACCAACGGCTCGGTCTCCAACGTTTCGTAGACGGCGCGCATGTCGCCGAGGCCGAGATGCGTGTAGACCTTGACCCGGTCGCGCACCTTGCCGCCGAGCAAGCGCCAGACCGGCTGATCGAGCCATTTGCCAAAAATGTCCCAGAGCGCCAGCTCGATGCCGGAAACCGCCGACATGCCGATGACGCCGAGCCGCCAGAACGAGTGCTTTTTGAGGATGCGCACCGCCTGCTCGATGTCGCGCGGGTCGCGGCCGACCAGAAGCGGCGCGAGGTCATTGACGGCGCCGACGACGGCCTGGGTCTTCCATTCCAGCGTCGCCTCGCCCCAACCGTAGAGGCCCGGCTGGTCGGTCTCGACACGCACGAACACCCAGTTGCGCATATCCGCGTTCACGACGCGCGTGGTGATGGCCACGATCCTCAAGCGCAACACCTCCCATGACGCTAATTAGATCATATGAAATTGAAATATCATATGATAAAAAATGGCGTCAAGCCGGAAACGTCACCCTCTGGCGTGAAGATCGTCGGCGGCGATGTCAAGCAGCCTGTTCATGGCGCCGCGGGCGCCGGCGGTATCGCGGACGCGGATCGCCTCCAGCACCGCGACATGCGCCGACAGCGCGCGCGATTGCGCCTCCATCAACGGATTGGTGACCAGGAAAGTGGCGCGCAGGGCAGCTTCCAGCATGCCAACCAGCCCCTTGAGCACGACATTATGGCTGGCGGCGATGACGCCCTTGTGGAAGGCAAGGTCCGCCTGGCAGACCGCGTTGAGGTCGCCCGGGATATTGTCGCGCATGCCGACGACCGCGCGTTCGATTTCGGCGAGATCGGCGGCGCTGGCGCGCCTTGCCGCAAGCTCGGCCGCCGCCGGCTCAAAGATGCGGCGCGCCTCGAGCAGGCCGGAAACCAGCTCCTCGTCATCCTGGATGGAAGGGTGCCAGCCGAGCACCACCGGGTCGAGCAGGCGCCAGCTGTCGCGCGGCAGCACGCGCACGCCCGCCCGCCGCCTGGCCTCGACAAGACCCTTCGCCGACAGCACCTTGACCGCTTCCCGAACCGAGGTGCGGCTGACGCCCAGCATGGCGCAGAGCTCCTCCTCGCGCGGCAAGGCTGCACCGGGAGCATAGTCGCCGCCCAGGATGCGGCTGCCCAGCACGCTGACGACGGCGTTGTGCACGCTTGCGCCGCCCTGGTCGACCGAAGGCATCCACCCGGTTGCGTCCGAAGGAACGATATTTTCCACGCAATCCTCTCCCGATAGAGCAAGTTGCTGCCGGCAGTTGTATGAAAGCTTACGTCTTATGTAAATCACTCATTCATACGATCTGTCATGATCATAGGAGCGGGTCGGTGATGCTTTCGGTTCGGGAAATCCGGCCGCCACCGGCTTCAGCCCGCACCGACGGGCGCGCTCAGCGCGCCGCCCACACAAGTCCGCGGCGCAGGATGGTGCGCATCTGCGGCACCTCGAATTCCTTGGCCGCGTGGCCGAGCGACGAATAGAACACCCGCCCTTTGCCGTGCCGGCGCCTCCAAACCACGGGCATGACAACGCCGGCGATCCACGGCGCGTGCTCGCCCGAGAAGGTGGTGGTCGCCAGCACGTCGTTCGATGGATCGACATGCATGTAATATTGCTCGGAGCGGTATTGGAAATCGTCGATGCCTGCCACGATCGGGTCGTCGCGCCGCACGATATTCACACGATAGTCGATGATGTTGCCGGGATGGGCAACCCACTGGCCGCCGCACATGAACTGGTAGTCCGTCGATTCGCGAAACGCGTCGCCCATGCCGCCGTGATAGCCGCCGAGGCCGACGCCGTTTTCGACCGCTTTGGTGAGGTTCGCCTCTTCGGCCTTGGCGAGCTTGGACATGGTGTAGATCGGCACGATCAGGCTGAGGTCGGCGATCGCCGGGTCGGCGAACACCGCGGTCGTATTTTCCAAGCGCACGGCAAAGCCTTCCTCCTCAAGCATCGCTTTGAGGAGGCGCGCCCCGGCTTCGGGTTCATGCCCTTCCCAGCCGCCCCATACGATCAGTGCCTGCCGCATCTTCCGCTCCTTATGCATTTGGCCGCGCGGCCGGATATAGGGCAGCGAGGCGCCGGGCTGACCATCGCCGAGTCGAGCTTGAAGGGAAAGTGACGCGAACGAAAACGGCCCGCGCGACGCCCGATCGCCCGACGCTCGTCCTGGTTCAGCGGAAGCTCTGCGCCAGTTACCGAGCTGATCCCTGCGATCCTGCCGCGGGGAGATCAGACCGTGTCGAAGTCGAGGAGCTGCGTGGCCACGGCACGTTCCTCGTCGGCCGGAATGACAAGAACATCGACGCTGGACTCTCGCGCGCTGACCAGCGCTTCGCCGCTGCGATTTAAACCATGGTCGACCACGACACCAAGCCAGGCAGCAGCCTCGCAGATCTCTTGCCGGATCTGCCATGCATTTTCGCCGATGCCGGCGGTGAACACGAGCGTGTCGAGGCCTCCAAGCGCGGCCGCGAGCGATCCGATCTCACGTCCGGCGCGATAGACGAAGAGCGCGACGGCACGCGCCGCCGCCGGGTCTTTCGACCCAAGCAGCGCCTGCATGTCTCCGGAAATGCCGGATACGCCCAGCAGACCGGACTGCTCGTAGAGCAATTCGGTCACTCGGTCGGCCGACAGCTTGCGCTCCTGCAGAAGGTGCAGGATCACGCCAGGATCGATGGCGCCGCAACGGGTGCTCATGACGAGGCCGTCAAGCGTCGAAAAACCCATGGTCGTGGCGAGGCTTACTCCTGCCTTCATCGCACACAGGCTCGCGCCGCTGCCGAGATGGGCGGCAATCGTTCGGCCACCGGCACCGTCGCCGTAGCGCTCGCGGAGCTTCGCTGCGATGTGCCTGTAGGAGAGCCCGTGGAAGCCGTAGGAGACGATGCCCTGTTCCGACATCTCTCGCGGCAAGCCATAGAGCCTGGCAAGCTCCGGCCGCGCCGTGTGAAAGGCCGTATCGAAGCAGCCGACCTGCTTGGCTTCGGGCAAAAGCCGACCGGCCAGTTGGACGATCTCCAGGTTGATCGCCTGATGGATCGGTGCGAGCGGCTCAAGCCTATGCAGCGCGTCGAGCGTGCGCTCGTCGAGCAAGGTCGCTTGGGTAAGTTCTTGCCCGCCATGGACGATGCGGTGCCCGACCGTGCCGATCCGGCGCAAAAGAGCGTGATCCTCGAGATAGGAAACTATTGCCTCGAACGCCTTTGCTATCCCGATCGGTTCGTCCCCCAGGCTCCTGTCGATTTCGCGTGACAATTCTGAGGGCGCGACATGCAATCGTGGATGATGTCCGATCGACGACACGCTGCCGCGCACCAGCAGGTGAAGCTCGTCTTGCTGCTGAAACACGGCGAACTTCAGGCTTGAGGAGCCGCCGTTGAGGACGAGAATGGCATCGGTCATGGTCGGCCGGTCCCGGCCAATCGTGCGCTCGTCCATTTGGCCTGGCGCTTCGGCATCGACTACTGCTCCCATTTCCAGCCGAGGACCTCGGGCATGTCCTGCCCATGCTCGCGGATATAGGCCCGGTGCTCGATCAGCTTGCCTTCCATCGCCTGCTTCAGCCGGATATGCGCGCCGGCCGGCTCGGGAATGCGGTCGAGCACGCCCAAGACGAGATGATAGCGGTCGAGGCCATTGAGGACGGTCATGTCGAAGGGCGTCGTCGTCGTCCCTTCCTCATTGTAGCCGCGCACGTGGATGTTGTCGTGGTTGGTCCGCCGGTAAGTCAGGCGATGGATGGTCCATGGATAGCCGTGATACGCGAAGATGACTGGCTTATCGGCCGTGAAAAACGCGTCGAATTCACGATCCGACAGGCCGTGCGGGTGGTGTTCCTTGGGCTGCAAAGTCATCAGGTCGACTATGTTGACCACCCGCACCTTGAGGCCGGGAACGTGGCGTTTCAGAATTTGGACCGCGGCCAGCGTCTCGAGCGTCGGCACGTCGCCGGCGCAGGCCATCACCACATCCGGCTCTGCCCCGCCGTCGGTCGACGCCCACTCCCATATGCCGATACCGGCCTTGCAGTGGACTTTCGCCTCGGTGATCGACAGCCACTGCCACGAATTGGCTTTGCCGGCGACGATCACGTTGATGCGGTTCCATGTCCGAAGCACATGATCCGTCACGCAAAGCAGGCTGTTGGCATCCGCCGGCAGATAGACGCGCACGATGTCCGCCTTCTTGTTCAAGGCGACATCGATGAAGCCCGGATCCTGATGGCTGAAGCCATTGTGCTCCTGCTGCCAGACATGGCTCGACAACAAATAGTTCAAGGACGCAATCGGCCGCCGCCACGGCAGCTTGCCGCAGGCATCCAGCCATTTCGCATGCTGGTTAAACATGGAATCGACAATGTGCGTGAAGGCCTCGTAGCAGGAGAACAGGCCGTGCCGGCCGGTAAGCAGATAGCCTTCCAGCCAGCCCTGACAGGTATGCTCGGACAGGATTTCCAGAACCCTGCCTTCGCGGCCGAGATGCACATCTTCGGGCAGAATCTTTTCCATCCAGGCGCGCTCGGTCACCTCGAAGACGTCCTGCAGCCGGTTCGAAGCCGTCTCGTCGGGACCGACAATGCGGAAGTTTTTGGCGCTTTGGTTCAATGCCATGACGCCGCGCAGGAAACCGCCCATCACACGGGTCGACTCTGCTTTCACGCCGCCGGGCTGCTGGACAGATACGGCATGCTCTTGCAGGCTTGGCAGTTGGAGGGAGCGGCGCAGCAGGCCGCCATTGGCATGCGGATTGGCGCTCATGCGTCTGCCGCCTTGCGGGGCAGTGGCGCGGATCATGGCCACTGGCGCGCCCTCGGCATCGAAAAGCTCTTCGGGCCGATAACTTCTCAGCCACTCCTCGAGCATCTTCAGATGCGCAGGGTTTTCGGCGAGACCGGAGAGCGGAACCTGATGCGCGCGCCAGAATCCTTCGGTCTTCAGCCCGTCGACCTCCTTGGGGCCTGTCCAGCCCTTCGGGCTTCTAAGGATGATCATCGGCCATTTCGGCCGGCCGTCGGCAGTCTCTCCGCCGCTGCGCGCCGCCTGCTGAATTGCCTGGATGCGGTCCAGCGCATCGTCGAGTACGACGGCCATCCGCTCATGCATCAGGGGCGGATCGTCACCCTCGACGAACAGCGGTTCGTAGCCATAGCCGACGAATAGCGCCCGCAATTCTTCGTCAGAGATGCGGGCGAGAATGGTGGGACTGGCGATCTTATAGCCGTTGAGATGGAGGATCGGCAGCACCGCGCCGTCCTGCGCCGGGTTGAGGAACTTGTTACAGTGCCAGGATGTTGCGAGCGGGCCGGTTTCCGCCTCGCCGTCGCCGACGACGCAGGCGACGATAAGATCCGGGTTGTCGAAGGCCGCGCCAAAGGCATGCGAAAGCGCGTAGCCGAGCTCGCCGCCTTCATGGATCGACCCGGGCACATCGGGAGCGGCATGGCTCGGGATGCCTCCCGGAAAGGAAAACTGCCGGAAGAGCGTCCTCATTCCGGCCTCTTCGAGGGAAATATCCGGATTGATCTCGCTATAGGTGCCTTCGAGATAGCTGTTTGCAACCATGGCCGGTCCGCCATGGCCGGGGCCGCAGATGTAAATGACGTTGACATCGCGAAGTCTGATCGCGCGGTTGAGATGCGCGTATATGAAGCTGAGGCCCGGCGAGGTTCCCCAATGCCCAAGCAGCCTGGGCTTGACGTGCGCCAGCCGAAGCGGCTCGCGAAGCAGCGGATTGTCAAGCAGATAGATCTGCCCGACGGTCAGGTAGTTGGCGGCACGCCAGTAGGCATCGATGTCGTGCAGCTCCTGTGCGGACAAGCGATTGGTGCTGGGATGCGTGGTCATGTCCGACTCCTTCGCTGTTCCAAACTCACCCGGCTGAGACACAACGCATGGACGTCGCCGCCGGTTCATGACCGGTCGGCGCCGCGAGCGGGCCCCATTGGGACACGCGGCCCACCGCCAGCACATGAACTGGTAGCTAGCGTCGATGCGCGAAACGCGTCGGGCAATGCCGCGTTATAGCCGCCGAGGCCAGCGCCGTTTCGACCGCTTTGGTGAGGTGGCCTCTTCAGCTTTGCAAGCTTTGCACCATCAGGCCGACTTCGGCACCGCCGGCTCCGCGAAGGCCCCGGTGGTGCTTTCCACGCGCACGGCGAAGCTCTCCTCCTCGAGCATCGTTCCGACGACGCACGCCCGGGCGACCATCGCAGCAAAAAGTCGAGTCGAGCTTGAGGGCAATGTAGGGCCGCAAACGCAAACGGCCTGCGTTGGCGGGCCGTGGATTGGTGTGGGGGACAGGATTTGGCTTTTCTGCCGGCGCTGCGTCGGTT
>NZ_RZSN01000113.1:0-20533 GCF_003997315.1 Mesorhizobium sp. M1A.F.Ca.IN.020.04.1.1 | reverse complement strand
CGACCGCCATATCGGCCGATACGTCCGCCGGCGGCTTCATCCTGCCCAATGACTTCGTCGACGTCATCATGACCCGGCGGGCCGACGCCAGCAATGGCGGCAGCGGCTTCAATACCGAGACCATCCTGAAGAACATCCGTGTCCTGGCCATCGACCAGACCATCCAGGAGGACGAGGAAGGCAAGAAGACCAGGGTCGGCCAGACCGCGACGCTGGAGCTCACGCCGCAGCAGGCGGAGATCATCACGGTGGCGCAGCAGATGGCGGACCGCCTGACCCTGGCGCTGCGTTCGATCACCGACACGAATGAGAAGAACCTGGGCGAGGCCGACTACCTGGTGAACGGCAATGGCCGGCGCGGCACGGTGCGATTGATCAAGTCGGGCCAGGTTTCCGAAGTGGGAGCAAGGAAATGAGGCTAATCGGCAAACTGCCCGTCATCGCGGCGGCCGCAATCGGCCTGTTCCTGATCGGCACCAATGCGCCTGGGCTCGTCGAGGCAAAGGCCGCGAACAGGGCGGCGGGTGTGACGGCCTCGGTTGCCTCGCAGCGCGTCAAGCTCGGCCTCAATAAGTCGGTGGTGATCGACCTGCCGAGCGACGCTTACGACATACTCGTCGCCAATCCCGCGGTCGCCGACGCAGTGACGCGCACGGCGCGCCGCATCTATCTGTTCGGCAAGGCGGTCGGCGAAACCAACATCTTCGTCTTCGGTCCCAACGGCGAGCAGATCGCCAGTCTCGACCTAGCGGTCGAACGCGACGTGGCTGGGCTGGAAGACTATCTCAAGCGCTTCCTCCCGACGTCGCAGATCAAGGTCGAGCTGCTGAACGACAACGTGATTCTCACCGGCAATGTCGATACACCGCTCGACGCCAAGCGTGCCGTCGACCTGGCCACCATCTTCGTCTCGGGCGGTGAAGCGACGACCGGCCAATATTCACAGACGGCCGCCGGCGGGTCCGCCAATGGCGGCGTCGACATCAACAATCCCGACCAGGAGCGCCGGGTCTCCAAGATCGTCAATCTGCTGCAGATCATCGGCGACGATCAGGTGACGCTGAAGGTGACGGTGGCCGAAGTCAGCCGCTCGGTGATGAAGCAGCTCGGCGTCAACATGATGGCCAGCGGCGGCAGCAACGGCATCTCCTGGGGCGCGCTCAGCGACCCTTACACTGGTCTCGGTAAGCCGCTGTCGAACGCGGGCCTAGGGATCAGTGCGTCCGGCCTGCAGTCCTATATTAACGCAATGGAGCAGTCGGGGGTCATGAAGACCTTGGCCGAGCCGACCTTGACCGCCGTGTCGGGGGAGAAGGCGACCTTCAAGGTCGGCGGCGAATACAACATGGTGACCAATGTTTCCGCCAACGTCTCCAACGACAACCAGACCGGCCTGAAGACCTATCAGATCGAGAAGATCGAATACGGCATCGGATTGGAGTTTCAGCCGGTGGTGCTGTCACCCGGCCGCATCAGCCTGAAGGTGAGAACGTCGGTTTCCGAACCGACAACCGAGGGCTCCGTGTCGGCATCCACGGATAACAGCAGCATCGGCATGAACGCTTTGTCGCTCCGCAAACGCCTGGCCGATACGACGGTGGAACTGCCTTCCGGCGGCTCGATGATGATCGCAGGCCTCGTGCGCGACGACGTCAGGCAGGCCGTCGTTGGATTGCCCGGACTGACCAAGATTCCGGTGCTCGGCGCGCTCTTCCGCAGCCGCGACTTCGTGCGCAACGAGAGCGAGCTCGTCATCATCATCACGCCCTATCTGGCGCGGCCCGTGGCGCGCAACGAATTGGCCAAGCCCGACGATAATTTCAATGCGCCGAGCGACGGCGCTGGCATGTTCCTCGGTCGCGTCAATCGCGTCTACGGCACCATGCAGACCGATAGGCCACCTGGCCGTTACCACGGCGTTGTCGGCTTCATCTACAAGTGAGCGGGAAAGCGGACATGTCCAACTCAACATCGAAGGCCATGACGATCGCAGCGGCACAATCGGGCCGCGGACGGTTCCGCGGGTCGGCTCCGGTCCTGGCGATCGCCCTTGCGGCGTCGCTCGCCGGATGCGCCAACTTCCATCGCGATAGTGTGACAGTGGGCTCCATTCCGGACGACTACCGCACCAATCATCCGATCGTTATCGCCGAGAAGAACCAGAAGATCGACATCCCGGTCGGCGCCGGTGATCGCGGCATGACGGCTTCGCAGCGCGACACTCTGCTCGGCTTCCTCGACGGCTACGACAGGAGCGCCGCGCCGGCGCTGACGATCGCGGCCCCGGTGGGTTCCGCGAACCAGGCCGCCGCCCAGGCCGCGAGCCGCGATTTCGCCAGACTTGCGATGGCCGCAGGCCTCAAGCGCAACAATATCATCATGACCTCCTATCAGTCGGCCGTGCCCGAGGCTTCGGCGCCGGTCCGCGTGGCCTTCGTGGCGGTGAGGGCACAGACCGACAAATGCGGGCGTTGGCCCGAGGATCTGACCGAGACTTCCGAGAACAAGCACTACGCCGATTTCGGGTGCTCCTATCAGAACAACCTTGCCGCCCAGATGGCCAATCCCAACGATCTGCTCGGGCCGCGCAAGCAGTCCGACATCGACGCCGAAAATCGCGGCGCGGTGATCGACGTCTATCGGGCGCGAGGCATTTCGGATGAGTTCCTCGGCAATTCGGAAGTGACTTACTGAGCCCGCGGCGGATCACGGAAAGAGCATGACGATGAGCAATCTTGCCTACGACACGCCTGCGGATCCCGGCGATCTTTCGCAACAGGACATCGCCGCCATGCAGGCGCTGCGCCCGGTGCCGCGCATCTCGATCCAGGCTTTCTGCGAGACCGAAGGCGTCGCAAATCCGATCGGGCGCGCCGGCGAGGATCGTCGCATGGCCAAGGCCCATCTCAAGGTCCATATGGGCAGCATCGCCACCGCGATCGAATTCTACCAGTCGGCGCCGACGCCAAACCTGATCCTGCTGGAATCGCGCAGCGAGCCGAAACAGCTGCTGGAGCAGCTCGCTCAGCTCGCCGAATACTGTGATCCGACCTCGAAGGTCGTGGTCATCGGCCATTACAACGATGTCGGCCTCTACCGGGAGCTTATCCGTTCGGGCATTTCCGAATATGTCATCGCGCCGGTCTCGATGACCGATATCGTCAGCGTCGTCTCGTCGATCTTCATCGATCCCGAGTCCGATCCGATCGGCCGCTCCATCGCCTTCATCGGCGCCAAGGGCGGCGTCGGCTCCTCGACGATCGCCCACAACGTCGCCTGGGCGATGTCGTCCTTGTTCAAGTCCGAAGTCGTCGTCGCCGATCTCGATCTCGCCTTCGGCACCGCCAATATCAACTTCGACCGGGACCCCGCGCAGGGCATCGCCGAGGCGGTGTTTTCGCCCGAGCGCGTCGATGAGGTCTATCTCGACCGGCTGCTCGCGCAATGCGCCGAGCATTTGTCGCTGCTGGCGGCACCGTCCACGCTCGAGCGCGTCTATGATTTCGATCCGGACGCCTTCTCCCAGGTCATCGAAACGGCGCAGCGCAGCGCGCCCTTGCTCGTGCTCGACGTCCCTCACGTCTGGAGCGGTTGGACCAAGAGCACGCTGATCAAGGCCGACGAGATCGTCATCACGGCCACGCCAGAACTCGCCAATCTGCGCAACACCAAGAATATGGTCGACATGCTGAAGCGGCTGCGTCCGAACGACCCGCCGCCGAAGCTGATCATCAACCAGGCGGGCGTTCCGAAACGCCCGGAGATCGCGGCATCGGATTTTTCCGAACCGCTCGGCATCACACCCATGGCGGTGATCAATTTCGAGCCGCTGCTGTTCGGCAACGCGGCCAACAACGGCCGCATGCTCGGCGAAATGGACGCCAAGAGTCCGATCGTCGGCACGATCAACGAAATAGCGCATGTGCTGACAGGGCGCAGCGAGATCAAGGCGAAGAAGAAGGCAAGCCTTGGAGCCATCCTCGGCAAGCTTTCCCGCAGCAAGAAGTGACGCTCGCTGAGCGGCATCGGGTAGTCGATCATGTTTGGTAAAAGAGGCACAGACGACGGCAGCCGGGCAGCTCCCGAATTCCGTCCGCCAGCACCTCCTCCGGCCGCTCCCGCTCCGGCTGGGACGATCGCTGTCGATCGGCCGGCCGCGCCCGCGCCGAGCACGCCCGCCGCGTCCCCCGTTCGCCGTCCGGTGGAGGCGCCGCCGATGGCGCCCGAGCCGCCGAAAAGGGTCCAGCGCGAGCGCAGCGAAACCTACTATGACACCAAGAGCCAGGTGTTTTCCGCGCTCATCGACACGATCGATCTTTCGCAGCTCGCCAAGCTCGATCCGGAAAGCGCGCGCGAGGAAATCCGCGACATCGTCAACGACATCATCGCGATCAAGAATTTCGCGATGTCGATCTCCGAGCAGGAAGAGCTGCTCGAGGATATCTGCAACGACGTGCTCGGCTATGGGCCGCTGGAGCCGCTGCTCGCGCGCGACGACATCGCCGACATCATGGTCAACGGTTCAAAGAACGTCTACATCGAAGTCAACGGCAAGGTCGAACCGACCAGCATTCGCTTCCGCGACAACCAGCAACTGCTCAATATCTGCCAGCGCATCGTCAGCCAGGTCGGCCGCCGCGTCGACGAATCGAGCCCGATCTGCGACGCGCGCCTTCCCGACGGCTCGCGCGTCAACGTGATCGCGCCGCCGCTGTCGCTTGATGGCACCGCGCTCACCATCCGCAAGTTCAAGAAGGACAAGCTGACGCTCGACCAGCTGGTCAAGTTCGGCGCCATCTCGCCGCAAGGCGCGGAGATCCTGAAGATCATCGGCCGCGTCCGCTGCAACGTCGTCATCTCGGGCGGTACCGGCTCGGGCAAAACGACGCTGCTCAACTGCCTGACCAACTACATCGATCGCGAGGAGCGGGTCATCACCTGCGAGGACTCGGCCGAGCTGCAGCTGCAGCAGCCGCACGTGGTGCGTCTCGAAACCAGGCCGCCCAATCTCGAAGGCGAGGGCGAGGTGACCATGCGCGATCTCGTCAAGAACTGCCTGCGCATGCGGCCCGAACGGATCATCGTCGGCGAGGTGCGCGGACCGGAAGTGTTCGACCTTCTGCAGGCGATGAACACCGGCCATGACGGCTCGATGGGAACGATCCACTCCAACAGCCCGCGCGAATGCCTGAACCGTATTGAATCGATGATCGCCATGGGCGGTTATTCACTGCCGCAGAGGACGGTGCGCGAGATCGTCGTCGGCTCGGTGGACGTGATCATCCAGGCGGCTCGTCTGCGCGACGGCTCGCGCCGCATCACCCACATCACCGAGGTGATCGGCATGGAAGGCGACGTCATCATCACCCAGGACCTCGTCCTCTACAACATCAAGGGCGAGGACGCGAGCGGCCGTCTGATCGGCGAGCATGTCTCCACCGGCATCGGCCGGCCGCATTTCTGGGATCGTGCCCGCTACTATGGCGAGGAGCAGCGCCTCGCCAACGCGCTCGAGGCCATGGAGAAACGCGCTGACTAGAGCAATTCCAGGGAAGGTGCGTAGCGGTTTTCCGTCCGGAATTGCGTAAAAACAAATACTTAGAGCGGGTCAGCGCTTTTGTAAAAAGCTGAACCGCTCTGGTGCATCTGGAGGTGTAGGGGCCCCGGTCGATGTTCGGAATTGACACCACGGTTCTGGCTTTCGTCGTGCTCGCGGGCCTCAGCGCCGGCGCGATAGCCTATGCCTTCCTGTTCAAGCGCATCGATAACGAGAAGCAGGCCGGCAAGCGCCTTGAAACGATCAAGACGGCCGAGACCGACCGATCGGTGGTGAAGGCTACGCGCGACCGCGCCGCGGAAGCGGTCAGACGGCGCAAGACGCTTCAGGATTCGCTCAAGCAGCTCGATGAAAAGCAGAAAACCAATGACCGCAACGTCAAGAAACCGCCGCTGAGGGCCCAGATCCGCCAGGCCGGCATGACCGTCTCCCTCGAGCGCTTCTACATCTACTCGGTGATCTGTGGCATCGTGCTTACGATCCTCGCCTTTCTTGCCGGCGCGCCGTTGCTGGTCCTGCCCGGCGCTCTCTTGGCCGGAGCCCTCGGCCTGCCGCGCTGGTTCGTCTCGTTTCGTCGCGCGCGCCGGGTGAAGGCCTTCCTGGAGGAATTCCCGAATGCCCTCGACATCATCGTGCGCGCGGTGAAGTCCGGTCTGCCGCTCAACGACGCGATCCGCCTGATCGCCAACGAATCCCCGGAGCCGGTCCGCTCCGAATTCCGCCGTATCGTCGATTCCCAGCAGATGGGTATGTCGATCCCCGATGCCACGATGCGCATGTCCGAGACCATGCCATGCACCGAGGCCGGCTTCTTCGGCATCGTCATCCAGATCCAGTCGCAGGCCGGCGGCAATCTCTCCGAAGCGCTGGGCAACCTTTCGCGCGTGCTGCGCGACCGCAAGAAGATGAAGGCCAAGGTACAGGCGCTGTCGATGGAAGCAAAGGCATCCGCCGTCATCATCGGCGCCCTGCCGTTCGTCGTCGCCTTTCTCGTCTATCTGACAAGTCCGAACTACATCATGCCGCTATTCACCACCAGCGTCGGCAATCTGATCCTCGGCTGCTCCGGCGTCTGGATGTCGATCGGCATCCTGGTGATGCGCAAGATGATGAACTTCGAAGTGTAGGGACGCGGATCCAATGACAGACCAGGTCGTCAAGACGCTAACCGATCCTTCGTTTCTTATCGCGCTCCTGGTCGGCATCGCGGTTTTTGCGACCGTCTTCACGCTCATGCCTGCGCTTGGCGGCAATCAGCTCAAGGCGCGCATGAAAACCGTGGCGCTCGAGCGTGATGAGCTGCGCGCCAAGCAGCGTCAGCGGCTCGCCAATGAAGCCGATCGCCGCCGCAAGGGTTTGCGCGAGGAACAGTCGATCGGCATGCGCAACATCGTCGAACGGCTGGATCTCAAGCGCGCGCTTGCCGACGAAGGCACGCTGCAGAAGTTGAAAGTTGCAGGCTTCCGCGGCCAGAATCCGCTGACGCGCTTCCTGTTCTTTCGTCTGATCCTGCCCTTTGTCGGATTCGCGCTCGCGGCGATCTACCTGTTCCTTCTCGGCGGTCTGGCGCAGCAGCCTGCCTTCATCAAGCTGTTCGTCTGCATTCTTGTAGCCTATGGCGGCTTCTATGCGCCGATCCTCTACGTCAACAACCGCGCCACCAAACGCAAGCAGTCGATCCAACTGGCATGGCCGGACGCGCTCGACCTGATGCTGATCTGCGTCGAATCCGGCATGTCGGTGGAAGCAGCGCTTCGCAAGGTCGCCGACGAGATCGGTAATCAGTCCGTGGCGCTCGCCGAGGAATTCGTGCTCACCAATGCCGAGCTCTCCTATCTGCAGGACCGCAGGGTCGCTTACGAGAACCTGGCAAGCCGCACCGGCCTGGATTCGGTGAAGGCGGTGACCCAGGCTCTGGTCCAGGCGGAGCGCTACGGCACGCCGGTGGCGCATGCGCTGCGCGTGCTCGCCTCAGAAAGCCGCGACATGCGTATGAATGCGGCCGAAAAGAAGGCCGCAGCACTGCCGCCGAAGCTCACCGTGCCGATGATCCTCTTCTTCCTGCCGGTTCTGTTCGCCATCATTCTAGGGCCGGCCGGCATCCAGGTCAGCCAGCGCGGCATCTTTGGCGATCAGCACAATTCCAGCAGCCAATAGGCGAAGCCATCGAAGTCATGACAGAAGCCGCGTGGCAGGCGCCGCGCGGCTTTGCTGTCTGGCCCAGCCTTGAAGCAATTCCAGGAAAAGTGTGTAACGGTTTTCCGTCCGGAATTGCGGAAAAAACAAACAGCTAGAGCAACTCGCGGTTTCCGTAGAACGATGACCTCTGTAGGTGCCGGGCAGTCAGTTGGTCGCGACCTTCGCCTTGCCCTTGTCCTGATCCTTGAGTTGGCTCCAGGCATTCTGCTGCGCAAGCATCTGGCGCAGATAGGCGATATTGGCCTGCGCCTGCTCCGGCGAAAGCTCCTGCGAGGCGATCTTTTCGGCCTCGTCGAAACGACCCTGCAGGCCGACGACCAGCGCCAGGTTCTGCCGCACCCGGCTGTCGGCGTTGGGTTGCTGCGCGGCCGAGCGCATATAGGTCTCGGCGGTGCGCAGATCCCCCTCCAGCACATAGGACATGCCGAGATTGGAAAGGATCGAGGGTTCGTTCGGCTTGAGCTCGAGCGCCTTCCGGTAGTCCTGACGTGCCTCGTCCCGCTGCCCCATCTGGTCAAGGATGGCGGCTTCAGCCGAAACCAGGCGCCAGTCCGGATATTCCGGCGTCTGCGCGCGGCGCACCGCATCGAGCGCCTGCTCGAACTGCCCGTTGGCGGCAAGCGCCTTGCCGTAGGCGGCGAGCACGTCGCGGTCCTTGGGGTAGGCGATCGCGAGCTTGCGCATCACCGCCAGCGACTGGTCGGCGTCGCCATCCATCTGCAGCGCCGCGGCATAGTTGGTGGCGATGCGTTTGTCATTCGGGTTCCGGGCGTAGGATTCGCCGAGCCTGGTCGTGGCACTGTGCAGTTCGCTGGCCGACATCGTTTCCAGGGGCCGGTTGTCGGAGCGGGAAATGGAGCCGGTCGTGAACTTGCTGGTACTGCCGCAGCCGGCCACGCTGGCCGCCAGCACCGCCATCAATGCCGTGGTGACCAGACGCTTGCTTGTGAAGGTCAACGCTTTGATCGGCATCGGCGCCTATCTCCATTCCTGCGCGGCCATTAAGCTGGCCGTCTTCCCTCCCATAGAAATATTCTGTTAACCCTAACGGATCGTTAAGAAGCCGACTCGCCGTGCCGGCCGGAGACCATCGAATGCCTGTCGAACTTATTGACCAGAAACCGGAAGCAGCCTTGCCAGTCTACCTGGTGGGAAAGGATGGCCTCGACGGCACTGGCCTTTCCCCTTCCGTCATCGCTTGGGCACGGGCCAACGGCTTTTCCGGCGAGGCGGGCCGCACGCTCGTTCTGCCGGCCGAAGGTGGCGGTCTCGCCGGCGCGCTGTTCGGCACCGGCGACGGCGAGAGCCAGCTTGCCGTGGGCGCCCTGGCGCGGGCGCTGCCCGAGGGTGAATGGCATTTCGCCCAGGATCTGCCAGCGCCCGATCTTGCGGCGCTGGCCGTCGTCCTCGGCGGCTACGCCTTCACCCGCTACGGCAAGAAACCCGGCAGGGCGTTGCGCTTCGCGCTGCCGTCGGGCGCCGACGGCGCGCATGTGCGCCGCACCGCCGAGGCTATTTTCCTGACGCGCGATCTCGTCAACACGCCGACGAGCGACATGGGGCCGGATGAGTTCGAGGAGGCTGTCCGGGCATTGGCAGCCGGGCACGGCGCCGACGTCTCCGTCGTCAAGGGTGACGATCTCCTGGCGCGGAATTTTCCGATGATCCATGCCGTCGGCCGCGCCTCGGCCGGCGCGCCGAGGCTGATTGACATGACCTGGGGCCCGAGCGACGCGCCGAAGGTGACGCTGGTCGGCAAGGGCGTCTGCTTCGACACCGGCGGCCTCGACATCAAGCCGTCGTCGGGCATGCTGCTGATGAAGAAGGACATGGGCGGCGCCGCCAACGTGCTGGGTCTCGCCTCGATGATCATGGCGGCGAAACGGAATGTGCGGCTGCGCGTGCTGATCCCTGCGGTCGAGAATTCGATCGCCGGCAATGCCTTCCGGCCTGGCGACGTGCTGAGGAGTCGCAAGGGGATAACGGTGGAGATCGGCAACACCGATGCTGAAGGCCGGCTGGTGCTGGCCGACGCTCTGGCGCTTGCCGACGAGGAAAGGCCGGCCCTGCTGTTCGACATGGCGACCTTGACCGGAGCGGCCCGTGTTGCGCTCGGCCCCGATCTGCCGCCCTTCTACACCGGCGACGAGGCACTGGCGTCCGACCTGGCTGCGGCTTCGGTTGCTGTCGAGGATCCGCTGTGGCGCATGCCGCTGTGGCGTCCCTATGACGCGAAGCTTTCCTCGAAGATCGCCGACGTCAACAATGTCACGACGGACGGCTTCGCCGGATCGATCACGGCGGCGCTCTTCCTCAAGCGCTTTGTCGAGAAGACCCCCGGCTGGGCGCATCTCGACATCTTCGCCTGGAACCCGAGTGATCGCCCATACGGCTTGACGGGGGGTGAAGCGCAAGGCATTCGCGCGCTGGAACGAGTGATCTCGAAGCGCTTCTGGTGAGTGTGACGAGAAAACTGGAAAAGCCGTCGCGGACTGAAACGGAAGCGAAACAATTTCCCGTCATGCTTGGCGGATGTCGATCTCGATGCGCCCGAGCCAGGCCTTGCGACTGTGGCAGCAGGTATTGCTGTCGCAGGTGCGCGACGACGCGCCCGACCTCACCATGCGCCAGACCGCGATCCTGCTCACCATCTACCTCGATCCGCCGCCGCATACGGTGCGCGGGCTGGCCGCGAGGCTCAACGTCACCAAGCCGGTCATTACCCGCGCGCTCGACACGATGGGCGCGCTGAAGCTGGTCTCGCGCCACCGCGACGAGCTCGACAAGCGCAACGTGCTGATCCGGCGCACGGTGGAGGGCGCGCTCTTTGTCGAGCGCTTCGGTGATGGTATCGTCGCAAAGGCGCATGAGCTGCCCATCTGACCGACAACTCGTCTGTCTGACCGATAAACCCATTTGACTGGACTACCGATTTGACCGCCAGGGATGCCCGCCTTCACGCCTTTCGTTCCGATCTCGCCGATGCCAGGCTGAAGGGGCAAGTCGCCGCCGACCGCTTTGTCGCCGGCCGCCCGGCGCGGATCACCGCCGCCGTCGCCGACCTGCGCAAGGCTCCGCGCCCCGATGCCGGCATCAACACGCAGGCGCTGTTCGGCGAGGACGTGCTGGTCTTCGAGGTTGCGGAAGGCTGGGCCTGGGTGCAGGCCGAGCGCGACGGCTATGTCGGCTATGCCGCCGACAATGTACTCGGCGCACGTGAGCATGCGCCCACCCACATCGTCTCCGTGCCGCGCACCTTCCTCTATCCCGGACCGGACCTGCGCTTCCCGATCGGCGGGCAACTGTCGATAGGCTCCGCGGTGACGGTGACGGGTTCCGCCGAAACGCGCGGCACGCACTACGCGCTGCTGCCATCCGGCCAGGCCGTCATTGCCCGCCATCTGCGGCCGCTTACCGAGGTTGCAGACGACTTTGTGACGGTCGCCGAAAGCTTCCTCGGCACGCCATACCTCTGGGGCGGCGTCTCCGGCTTCGGCATCGACTGCTCCGGCCTCGTGCAACTGTCGATGCGCATGGCCGGCAAGGATGTGCTGCGCGACTCCGACATGCAGGCGGCATCGATCGGAACGCCGCTCGAGCCATGCCCTGAGTATTCCGGGCTGCAGCGCGGCGACCTCGTCTTCTGGAAGGGCCACGTCGCGATCATGACCGACGCGAAGGACATGATCCACGCCAATGGCCACACGATGCTGGTCTCGCGCGAAGGGCTGAAGGATGCCGTCGAGCGGATCGGCTATCTCTATGGCGGCCCGACCGGGTTCCGCAGGCCTTAGCGCCGCCCTAACCTCTCCCCATGGGAGAGAAGTGGGATTGCCCCGATTTGCTCTTCGCAAGTCGGCTGGCAATCTGGATGAGGGGTAAGTAGCACCAAGCTGGATCACCCTCATTAGTCTCGGCGCTGCGCGCCGGGCCACCTTCTCCCACACGGGGAGAGGGGAAGAATGATCCCCTTTTGTTCCGATTTTCCTTGGCGATCGCTTGCCAGCGCGCTACCTCTTTGCGCGTGACAGAGCAGCCGCGCCTCGCCGAACAGAATGTCGCCGTCCTTCTCCCCGAGCCGTTCGTAAAATGGTTCGCTGCAAAAGGCTGGTCGCCGCGCGCCCACCAGCTCGAACTGCTGGCGAAGGCTCAAGCCGGCCAATCGGCGCTGCTGATCGCGCCGACCGGCGCCGGCAAGACCCTGGCCGGATTCCTGCCCTCGCTTACCGAGCTCGCCAGGCGTCCGCGCCGCAAGCCCGGTGGGGCGCATCGTGGCATCCACACGCTCTACATCTCGCCGCTCAAGGCGCTGGCCGTCGACATCGAGCGCAATCTCGGCAAGCCGGTCGAGGAGATCGGACTGCCGGTCACCATCGAAACCCGCACCGGCGACACGCCCTCGCACAAGCGCCAGCGGCAAAAGCTCGCACCGCCCGACATCCTGCTCACCACCCCCGAACAGCTCGCGCTTCTGATTGCCTCGGCCGACGCCAGGCGCTTCTTCGAGGATTTGCGTTATGTCGTCCTCGACGAATTGCATTCGCTCGTCACCTCGAAGCGCGGGCATCTTTTGGCGCTAGGCCTGGCGCGGCTGCGCACCTTCGTCCCTGAGCTGCAGACCATCGGCCTGTCGGCTACGGTCGCCGAGCCGGATGAGTTGCGGCGCTGGCTGGTCAGCCAGGCTTCCCCTGAGGCCATGTCCGAGTTAATCGTCGTGACAGGCGGCGCCAAGCCCGACATCTCCATTCTCGATTCCGAAGAGCGGGTGCCATGGGCTGGCCATTCCGCCCGCTACGCCACTCCGGAGATCTATCGCGAGGTCAAGCGGCACAAGACGACGCTGCTCTTTGTCAACACGCGCAGCCAGGCCGAGCTGCTGTTTCAGGAGCTGTGGCGCGTCAACGACGACACGTTGCCGATCGCCTTGCATCACGGCTCGCTCGACGTCGCCCAGCGGCGGCGGGTCGAGAAGGCGATGGGCGAAAACGCCTTGCGCGCTATCGTCGCCACCTCGACATTGGACCTGGGCATCGACTGGGGCGATGTCGATCTGGTCGTGCATGTCGGCGCGCCGAAGGGGGCCAGCCGCCTGGCGCAGCGCATCGGCCGCGCCAACCACCGCATGGATGAGCCATCGAAGGCGATCCTGATCCCGGCCAACCGGTTTGAGGTGCTTGAATGCCGTGCCGCGCTCGACGCCAACTATCTCGGCGCGCAGGACACGCCGCCTTTGGTCAATGGCGGGCTCGACGTGCTGGCGCAGCATGTGCTCGGCTGCGCCTGCGGTGCCCCGTTCCACGCCGACGCGCTGTTTGACGAGGTGAGATCGGCTGCGCCCTATGTCAGCCTAGACCGCCCGACATTCGACCGGGTCATCGACTTCGTCGCCACCGGCGGATACGCGCTGAGAAACTACGAGCGCTACGCCCGTATCCGCCAAACCAAGGAAGGCTTGTGGCGAGTATCCAATCCCCGCGTGGCGCAACAGTACCGGCTCAATGTCGGGACCATCATCGAAGTGCCGGCCCTCAACGTTCGTTACGTCCAGGCTGGAAGCAAGGGCGCGGCCTCGCGCGGCGGCAGAGTCTTGGGAAAGATCGAGGAAGCGTTTCTCGAGACCTTGACCTATGGCGACACTTTCATGTTCGCCGGAAGGGTTCTGCGCTTCGAGGGTATCCGCGACAATGAGTGCTTCGTGTCGAATGCTCCCGGAAGCGAAGCAAAGGTGCCCTACTATGGCGGCGGCAAATTCCCGCTTTCGACCTATCTCGCCGAGCAGGTGCGCGCCATGCTCGACGATCCGCAGCGCTGGAAGAAGCTGCCCGAGCAGGTGGCCGATTGGCTGCGGTTTCAGGCGGATAAATCCGTCCTGCCGAAACGGGACGATCTGCTGATCGAGACCTTTCCACGCGGAAACCGGCACTATCTCGTAGCCTATCCGTTCGAAGGCAGGCTCGCGCATCAGACGCTGGGCATGCTGCTGACGCGCCGCCTGGATCGAGCGGGCGCCAAACCGGTCGGCTTCGTTGCCACCGACTATGCGTTGGCTATTTGGTCGCTGGCCGACATGGGCTGGATGTTCAAAAACAAAAAACCATCGCTGGCTGCGCTCTTCGATCAGGACATGCTCGGTGACGATCTCGAGGCATGGTTTGCCGACAGCTGGCTGCTCAAGCGCACCTTCCGCAACTGCGCGCTGATTTCCGGACTGATCGAGAAACGTCATCCCGGCAAGGAGAAAAGCGGCCGCCAGGTCACCGTCTCGACAGACCTGATTTATGATGTGCTGCGCAGCCACGAGCCCGACCACATCCTGCTCCAGGCGACGCGTGCCGATGCAGCGACCGGATTGCTCGATGTCAGCAGACTTGCCGAGATGCTCTCGCGCATCCGCGGTCGAATCGTGCATAAGGACCTGGAACAGATATCGCCGCTAGCCGTGCCGATCATGCTCGAAATCGGCAAGATGCCGGTGCATGGCGAGGCGGATGAAACGCTGTTGATGGATGCCGCCACCCTCGTTGAAGAGGCCATGGGGCCGGAGATGGCCGACTGAGAGAAGACAAGAGGGGATGAATTTTTCGCTGTCGCGCGCAACGCTGGTCGCCGAGGCCGACTTCGTCGGCATCGCCGGCGAACGCGCGGTTTGCGACCGGCGCGGCGTGCTCTATTTCCCCGATCTGCGGCTGCTTGCGGTCTCCGACCTGCATCTCGAAAAGGGCTCGTCCTTCGCCAGGCGCGGCGCGCTGATCCCGCCTTATGACACAGGTGCGACCTTGCTGCGGCTGCAGGCTGTGATCGCCGACTACGGTCCGCGGATCGTAGTCAGCCTCGGCGACTCCTTCCACGACGGCGGCGGCGCCGAGCGCATGCATCTAAGCTTCCGCGAGCGGCTGGAGGCGATGATGGCCGGCCGCGACTGGTTCTGGGTTGCCGGCAATCATGATCCGGATGCTCCCGCCGACCTACCTGGCGAGACGGTGAGGGAACTCGCGATTGGTTCGCTTGTTTTCCGCCATGAGCCATCCAAGCTGCGGGTGGAGGGCGAGATCGCCGGCCATCTGCATCCCTGCGCCCGCATCGTCCAGCGCGGCCGCTCGGTCAGGCGGCGCTGCTTCGCCGGTGACGGCGGCCGCATGATCATGCCGGCCTTCGGCGCCTATACCGGCTCGCTCAACGTGCTCGACCGCGCCTATGCCGGACTGTTCCGCCTGGAAACGCTTGTTGCCTACATGCTGGGTGCGGAGCGCATCTTTGCCATTTCCGGCTCGATGCTGCGGCCGGGCTGAAGCGGCTTCATCTGCCGTAATAGAGCGTGACGGTGTGCTTTGCCTCGGCGAAGAACAGCCAGCGTTCGACCAGCATGCCCGCGAATTGCATAAGCGCTGCAAGCAGTGATGCGGCTGCTGCGAAAGGCCATGGCAAGGCGAAGGCGATCACGAGCAAGATGGCCGGCACGGCGAAGGCCAGCACCTGCGTGATTCGCCTCAGCTTCGCCCTATGTTTTCGCGCAATGCGAAAACCCATCTCCTTGAGCAGGTAGTTTTCTTCGGTGTGCGGCCATTCGATGGACCGCACCGTGCCGCCGGCGAGGCCGGTCGCAGTGTTGGCCGTGGTCGGGATGCCCAGCCGGTCGTTGTAGTGCCAGGTCGCAAGCTTCCAGCCCCACCCTGCGAGCGTGGCAAGCAGCGCGCCGACCAGAACCACGGTTGATCCGGTGCCGAAGCTTCGCAGCAGGCCGTTGAGCAGCAAGCCACCCGTCATTACCGAGAAGATAAGATAAGCCGGCAAAGTATAACGGCTGTGCCACTGCGCGATCGGTTTCAGCGAGGCATAGATCATTCCGGTCGTACAGACTGTCACGACGCCGCCGGCGGCAGCCAGCAGGCCAACGATGGCCACCCAACCGCCGCTTTTGCCCATCAGCACCCAGCCAATGCCGAACAGCCCGGCCGGGATGAAGGTCGCGACCGAGGCGACCCCTTCGCGCGACAGCCAGGAGCTTCGCCATTGAGAGAAGGCGCGCCAGGCGCGTTCAGGGCGGCCGAGATGGCCGGTCGAGGAGAGCAGGCCGGCCACGATCAAGCCAAGCGAAAGCGCCATGCCGACGAGCCCGAGCCAGAAATCGGGTGCGATGAATCCCAGCCCGCCAAGGACGCCGAGCAGCGCCAGCAGGCCGTAGCCAGCCCCGGTGGCGGTGGTGAAGAACACGACGGAATAGGCGGGATGCATGGCTGGGCGAATTCAGTTCGAAAGCATGCGGTCGATCCAGCCGAAGAAGCCTCCGTCGGCCCGGATCGGTTCCAGCGCCGGCGCGTCCACCTTCGCCGCGCGCTCGGTGCGGGCACGCGGGGGCAGGTATTTGTTGGTCGGCTTGTAGCCAAGCTCGGGCATCAGGTCGACGCCGCCACGCTCTTCTACCAGGCGCGAGATTGCCGAGGCGGGATCGCCCAGATCGCCGAAATGCCGGGCGCTGGTCGGGCAGGCGGCGACGCAGGCCGGCACGCGGTCCTCTGCCGCCAGATTGTCGTTGTAGATGCGGTCGACGCACAGCGTGCATTTCTTCATCACGCCGACATCCGTATCGAATTCGCGCGCGCCATAGGGGCAGGCCCAGCTGCACAGCTTGCAGCCGATGCACTTGTCCTCGTCGACCAGCACGATGCCGTCGGAGGCGCGCTTGTAGGAGGCGCCGGTCGGACAGACGGTGACGCAGGCTGGCTGCTCGCAATGCAGGCAGGAGCGCGGGAAGTTCACCGTGCGGCCGCCTTGTTCGGTCGTGTGCTCATAGCTGTGCACGCGGTTGAACCAGACGCCGTCGACACGCCCGCCATACGGATCGATGTCGGTCAGCGGCGCCATGTGTCCGCCGGTGTTCCATTCCTTGCAAGCGGTAACGCAGGCCTGGCAGCCGACGCAGGTGTCAAGGTCGATGACGAGGCCGAGCTTCTTCTCGGTTTGGGCGGGAAGGCAGGTCATTCGGCGGCTTCCCTTTTTATGCGGAATCCATCGCCGAAGCGAAGCACATCCGGTGACGGCTCGAAATTTGGCGGCTGCCGCAAGCGCTCGAATTGCGGCTCGGTGAAGCCGGCCTCTTCCGCGGCGCATTTGGCGATACGCACGCGCACGTCGAACCATGCCGCCTGTCCGGTGACGGGGTCGGAGTTCGAATAGCGCTTGCCCTTGACGGTGGCTGCGGTCTGGTCGCCGATGATGTGATTGAGCAGGAAGCCGCGATTGCTCTCTGCGGCGTCGTCCTTCAGGCCCCAGCTGCCGCGCCGCTTGCCGATCGCGTTCCAGGTCCAGACCGTGTCCGGGTTGACGCCGTCGATCAGCTTGATCTGCCCCTTCACGCGGCCGTTGATGCTTTCGATCCACACCCAGTCGTCGTCGGCCAGCCCAAGCCTCGCTGCGGTCTCCTGGTGCACGAACAGCCGGTTCTGGCTGGTGATTTGTCTCAGCCACGCATTCTGCGAGCCCCAGGAATGGTACATGTGCATCGGCCGCTGCGTCAGCGCATGCAGCGGATATTTCTGGAGATCGACGGCGTCGTCCTCGAAGGGCGCGTACCAGAACGGCAGCGGGTCCATATAGGCTTCGATCCGGTCGCGCTCGGCCTCCGGCGGCTGCACCTTGCCATGACCGCGCGCGGCGAGGCGAAAGCGCTGCATCGGCTCCGAATAGAGCTGAAAGATGATCGGATCGGCCTTGGAGATGAATCCCATCTGCACGGCAAAGTCGAGATAGGCGCGGTTGCCCATCTTGTAATAGCGCTGGTCGTCGGCGAACCCGTGGTGCCAGAAACCGCCATTGTCGATGTAGCGCTGCAACTGGTCCGGGTTCACCTCGCCCTTGCCGATCGCGTCGCCGTTCTTACCGCGCCAGCCGGCAAGCGGGCCGATGCCGGGCGTGCGCTCGTGGTTGACGATGTAGTCGGCATAGTCGCGGTATTTCGCCGAACCGCCTTCGTTGACAAAGCCGGGCAGGCCGAGCCGCGCGCCGAGCTCGATCAGCACCGACTGGAACGGCCGGACATCCCGGTCCGGCTGCACCACCGGGTGACGGATGGCATCGCCCGGCCCGTCGGCATGGCTGATCGGCCGGTCGAGCAGGCTGATGCAGTCGTGCCGCTCGAGATAGGTCGTGTCGGGCAGCACCAGGTCGGCGAACGGCACCGTCTCGGAATAATAGGCGTCGGAATAAATGATGAAGGGGATCTTGTAGTCGCCCGCCTCGTCCTTGTCGGTGAGCATACGAACCGTCTCGACGGTATTCATCGAGGAGTTCCAGGCCATGTTCGACATATACATCATCAGCGTGTCGATCGGATAAGGATCGCCGGCCCAGGCATTGCGGATGACGCTGTGCATCAGGCCGTGGGCCGCAAGCGGCGCCTCCCAGGAATAGGCCTTGTCGATGCGGATCGGTGTGCCGACCTCGTCGACGAGCAGATCGTCGGGCCCTGAGACGAAGCCGAGCGGCATACCCTCCAGCGGCGTCATCGGGCGGACGTTCTTGCCTGCGGGCTTTGGCCCCGGCGGCGCGCAACGCGGATAGGGCGGCTTGAAGCGGAAGCCGCCGGGCACGTCCACCGTGCCGAGCAGAACCTGCAGCAGGTGGATGGCGCGGCAAGTATGAAAGCCGTTGGAATGGGCCGAGATGCCGCGCATGGCATGCATCGACACCGGCCGGCCCTTCATCGTCTCGTGCCGGCGGCCGGCCCAATCGGTCCAGGCGACCGGCAGCTCGATCGCCTGCTCCAAGGCGATATGCGCCAGCTCTGCCGCGATCCGTCGGATGGTGTCGGCGCCGACCCCGCAGCGCTCCGCCACCGCCTCCGGCGAATGGCTTTCGTGCAGGTATCGGTCGGCGATCAGCTGAAATACCGGTGCGCAGCGGCGGCCATTGACCGTGTAGCTGCCGGTCAGTGCTGGTTTGGCATCCGGATCGGCGGCATTGACGGGCGCCTTCGCCACCCTGTCCCAAGCCAACAGGTTGCCGTCATCATCGCGCATGAACAATCCGTCATCGGCGGAACCGGGCTCCTGTACGACAAGCACCGGCGCGTTGGTGTAGCGCAGCAGATAGTCGAGATCTATGCGGCCGGCCTTGAGCAACTCATGGACGAGCGCCAGCACGAACAGTCCGTCCGTGCCGGGTCGTATGCCGATCCAGTCGTCGGCGATCGCGTTGTAACCGGTGCGGCAAGGGTTGATCGACACCACCTTGGCGGCGCGCGCCTTGAGCTTGCCGAGGCCGATCTTGATCGGATTGGAATCGTGATCCTCGGCGACGCCGAACAGCATGAAGTATTTCGTATTGTCCCAGTCGGGCTCGCCGAACTCCCAGAACGAGCCGCCGATCGTGTAGAGCCCACCGGCCGCCATGTTGACCGAGCAGAAGCCGCCATGGGCGGCGAAGTTGGGCGTACCGAACTGGCTCGCCCACCAGCCGGTCAGCGACTGCGACTGGTCGCGCCCGGTGAAAAAGGCAAGCTTTCTCGGATCGGTGCGGCGGACCGCCGACAGCCGCTCGGTGGCGATGGTGAGCGCTTCGTCCCATTCGATCTCGCGAAACTCGCCGGAGCCACGAGGCCCTGTGCGCAGCAGCGGCTTCCTCAGCCGCGCCGGGCTGTAATGCTGCATGATGCCGGCGCTGCCCTTGCCGCAGATCACGCCCCGGTTCACCGGGTGGTCTTTGTTGCCGTTGATGTAGCGCACCTTGCCGTCCTTGATGTGGACGTCGATGCCGCAGCGGCAGGCGCACATGTAGCAGGTGGTTTTGGCGATGCGGTCGGACACGCTCGGCGAGGTCTCGACGCCGTCGCCTTCGTCAGGCGCCTGGCTGTCGGCCAGCGGCCGCTGCGAGGGCGCGGAGTTTGCGCCGCGTGGTTCAGCTAGGCTCATGATCCGCGAACGCTCTTGTCGCTTGCCATCTTGGCCTTGGTCTTCGGGCCGGGCCCGCGCATATAGTGCAGCTCAGGATGGTAGCGGTCGCCGGCGAGCTGCCGCTTCAGCTGGCGGCTCCAATGCGCGAAAAGGGATTTGAAGCGCCCGATCATTTCCAACCTTGGCGGCAGAACGGCCAATTTTTTCCAAGCTCGGGTAAAAAGTTAGAACAAAGCGATTGATCTGTCTAACAAGCCGCTCTTGTAATTCCGATCGATTTTGCTTCTTAGTTGGCCATGACCCTCGATCAGCTTCGCATCTTCGTCGCCGTCGCCGAGCATGGCCACATGACCAAGGCGGCCGACCTGCTCGGCATCTCGCAATCGGCCGCCTCTGCCGCCATCCGCGCGCTTGAAAGCCATCATGGCGTGCGGCTGTTCAACCGGGTCGGCCGCAACATCGAGCTCGCGCAGACCGGCCACCGCTTCCTGCCCGAAGCCAAGGCTGTTCTGGAACGGGCAGCGGCTGCCCACAACGTGCTGGAGCATGTTTCCCAGACCATCACCGGCAGCCTGTCGATATCGGCCAGTCAGACCATCGCCAGCTACTGGCTGCCGAGGCGCCTGGCGTCCTTCCACGAGGCCTATCCGGCGGTGCGCCTGAGCGTCACCATCGGCAACACGCGGCAAGTGGAAACCAATGTGCTGGACGGCCGGGCCGATTTCGGGCTGGTCGAAGGCCGAACCGAGTCCGACATATTGCGGCGCGCCACGGTCGATGAGGATCGCCCCATGCTGGTCGTGGCGGGCTCACATCCCGAGCTTCCGATGACGCCGGCGGGAAACCTCGACATCAGGTCGTTGCGCTGGATCATCAGGGAGGGCGGGTC
>NZ_RZSN01000112.1:0-20568 GCF_003997315.1 Mesorhizobium sp. M1A.F.Ca.IN.020.04.1.1 | reverse complement strand
CCCCAGGTGATGTGGAAGCGCGGCACCGAATTGCCGTGGCCGCTGGCATTGCCGCCGCCGCGCTCGGCCCAGCCGACGACGGGGAAGAATTTCAACCCGCGCTCGATCAGCCAGGAGCGCTTCTCGCCGGCGGCGAAGCCGAGATAGGCTTCAGCCCATTTTCGCGGCCAAAAATCCTCAGGGCGGTCGAAGGCGGCGGTGCCCATCCAGTCTGCGAGCGCGAGGTCGTGGGAATCGCGGATGCGCATGCGCCGCTGCTCGGGCGAGTCGACCAGGAAAAGCCCGCCGAACGACCAGAAGGCCTGGCCGCCCAGCGATTGCTCGGGCTCCTGGTCGACGATGATGATTTTCTTGCCGGCATCGGCAAGTTCTGCCGCGGCGACGAGGCCTGCCAGCCCCGCGCCGACAATGATGACATCCGCGTCGTCAGCCATCTTCGTTCCCCCCAGCGCCTTCCGACGGCCTGTCAGACGGGCTCCCAGCCGTTCTTGTCGCCGGCGCGGAAGATGGCGTCGATGATCTTCTGGTTGAGGACCGATTCCTCCAGCGTGAAGACACGGTCCTTGCCGCCCTGGGCCGCGCGTACGAAGGCCTCGCATTCCAGCCGGTACTGCTGGGTGCCCGGGAAGCGGAACACCTGCGCTTCCGTGTGGTTCTGATTGTGCAATTCGATGCGGTGGTGGTCGTAGAGCCCGGCATTGAACGGGCCAAAGACCTCGATGAAACCCTTCTCGCCGTGGAACACCATCACCTGCCGCGCCGCCATCTGCGTCGACAGGTAGAAGGACAGTTCGAAGTCGCCGAAATCGGCGCGGATCGAGGAATAGATATCGGTGCCGAAGGTCTTGTCGCGCTCGATGGTGGCTTGCACGCGGACCGGTTCCTTGCCGGTCGAGAAGCGCGTCGACACGGTCGGATAGACGCCGATGTCGGGCAGCGCGCCGCCGCCAAGATCCAGCTGGTTGCGCATGTTGGTGGGATCGACATTGTAATAGGAAAACGCGCCCTGCACGTGGCGCAGCCGGCCGATCGCGCCGCTGGCGATCAGGTCGCGCACCTTGATCCACTGCGGGTGGTAGACGACCATGAAGGCCTCGCAGACCAGCACCTTCTTCTCGTCGCGCAGCTTGATCAGCTGCGGGATGTCCTTGGCGTCGAGCGCAAGAGGCTTCTCGACCAGCACATGTTTTCCCGCCTCGATTGCCTTTGCCGTCCATTCGACATGCTGCGAGGTCGGCAGCGGGATATAGACGCCATCGACCTCCTTGGAAGCGAGCAGTTCCTCATAGGAGCCGAAGGCATGCGGCGCGCCGAAACGCTCGCCCAGTGCCTTGGCCTTCGACAGGTCGCGGCTGGCGATCGCCGACAGCACGCCGTTCTCCGAATCTACGATCGCCGGCAAAAGCTGCTCGCGGCCGATCTTGGCCGTCGACAGAACACCCCATCGGAACATCATGCTTCTCCATGTCGGTTACGTCGATGGAGGTGTGCCCCAATTCCGGAGAAAAGCCAATCGCAGACGCGGGCCACAAAGCGCCTTCGTCATCCTCGGGCTTGACCCGAGGATCCATTCCGTGACCTATGACGTAAAGTGCAGGGATGCAGAGTTCTGTCACC
Organism: Mesorhizobium sp. M1A.F.Ca.IN.020.04.1.1; assembly: GCF_003997315.1. NCBI lineage: Bacteria > Pseudomonadati > Pseudomonadota > Alphaproteobacteria > Hyphomicrobiales > Phyllobacteriaceae > Mesorhizobium > Mesorhizobium sp. M1A.F.Ca.IN.020.04.1.1. The sequence goes on along the minus strand of NZ_RZSN01000112.1, from coordinate 18,951 downwards.
GTTGCAACGCCTAGCGTCACGGCATGGATCCTAGGGTCTGCGCGCGTCGCTTCGCTCCTTGCTCCGCCCTAGGATGACGAACCCGAGGATGCGCGACCAGAGCTAACCCCTTCTCCCCGTCAGGGTCATGTCGAAGTCGACGACGTTGGAATAGATCGGCGTGCCGACATCCATGCCGTAGCGCGATCTGAGCACCTTGCCGGTGACATGGAACTTGATGGTTCCTGACTTCAGCCCATCGAGCTCGGCCGTGAACTTTTCCGAAAACGTCTTGCCGCGCGCCGTCAGCCGGCCGGTGACCACGGCGGTGGTCTCGCCGGTGCGGGTCACGTTTGTCGAGCGGAATTGGATCTCCGGATTGTTGGCGCTGTCGAAGACGGCGTCGGAACGCAGGAAAGCATCGATGCGGCCCTGGCCGGTGCCGACGCTTTCCGGAAAGATGGTGAGGTTGACCTTCGAGCGCCCGACATCGGCATTGTCGATGCGAATCGTGCCCTTGAAGCGGCCGAAGGCGCCGCCGAAGCCGCCACCGCCGGCCTTGCCGATGGTGAAGCGGATCGAGGAGCCCGCCGGGCTGATCGTGTAGCTGCCGGCGGCGTCACTGAGCGCCACCGCGGCGCAAACCGGCGCGGCAAGGCAAGCGGCAAAGGCCGCCAATCCGAGGATGCGCGCATGCATCGACATCTTTCCTATCCTGAACCAGCGCATTGCTGTCTTCCCGCCACCAACGAACGGGCGGCCCGCTCTATTCCCGGGCAGACGAAGGCGTGATTATGCGCGTGAGCACGCCGTCGCGCAGCAGGAAATGGTGGCGTATCGCTGCAAGGATATGCAACGCGACCAGCGCGATGCCGGCATAGGCAAGATACCAATGCGCGGCCGACCAGAAGCTTTCCGCGGCGTCGGATTCGGCGAGCGGCAGGTCGGGCATGACGAACTGGTTGAACGGCATCGTCGGGATTTCCAGCGTCGAGACCGAGACCAGCGCCCAGCCGGAGAGCGGCAGCGCAACCTGGAAGGCGTAAAGCGCCAAATGCGCCAGCGGCGCTGCCTTGCGCTCCAATGTTCCGACCGAAGGCGGGAGTGCTGGCGCCGCATTGCCGACACGCCAGGCGATGCGCAGGATGACCAGCCCAAGCAGCAGGAAGCCGACGGACTTATGCAGCTGGATCAGCTCGAAGGACGTCCGCTGGCTATCGATGCGCATCATCACGAAGCCGAGCACGAACTGGCCGATGAAGATGATGCCGATCAGCCAGTGAAGGATGATCATCGCCCAGCCATAGCGGGTGGCGGTGTTGGTGATGGACGATTGCATGGTCGAAAAACGTCGCTGAAATCACCTTTCTTCCAGCCCTCCCCACAAGCGGAACGGAGGAGCCCTACGGGCTCACCTTGAAGAAATCGACGAAGGCCCGCAACGCCGGCCGCATCTGGCGGCGGCTTGGGTAGTAGACGAAGAAGCCGTCGAAAGCGGGGCACCAGTCCTCCAGCACGCGGATCAGCCGGCCATCGGCGAGCGGCGCCTTCACATAGTCCTCGAAGACGAAGGCGAGCCCGGCGCCGTCGATCGCGGCCTGGGCGATCAGATGGTCCTCGTCGAGGATCAGCGGCCCTTGTGCTGCGATCTCGATTTCCTCGCCGTCCTTCTCTAACTCCCAGCGGTAGAGGATGCCGCTGGAGAAGCGGAAGCGGATGCAGCGGTGATCGGCGAGATCGCGCGGATGACGCGGTTTGGGCATGGTCGCGAAGTAGGAGGGCGCGCCGACCACCGCGCCGCGGATGTTCGGCCCTATGCGCGCCGCGATCATGTCGCGCTGCAGGCTTTCGCCCAGCCTGACACCGGCGTCGAACCCGCCCTCCACCACATCCGTGAAGCGGTCCTCGATGACGACCTCCAGCACGATCTCGGGATAGGCGGCCGTGAAGGCAGCGAGCCGCGGCGTCAGCACCAGATGCGCGGCGGTGCGCGGCACGCTGAGCCTGAGATTGCCGGCCGGGCGGTCGCGCGCCTCGACCGCCGTTTCCAGCGCCAGGTCGATCTCGGACAGCGCCGGCCGCAGGCGCTCCAACAGCCGCGCGCCTTCCTCGGTCGGGGCGACACTGCGCGTGCTGCGCGCCAGCAGCCGCACGCCGAGCTGCGCCTCCAGGCTCGCCACCGCATGGCTGACCGCCGACGGCGCGATGCCGAGCTCGCGGGCCGCGCCGCGGAAGCTGGCCCATTGCGCGACCGCGGCGAGAACGGCCAGCTGGGAAAGGTTCGTCCGGTTCATTGATCTATCTTATAGAGCGAGCTGTGCGAAAGAGACATGATTATCGAACGGATGCCTAGGCGCTATTTCATCTCCATCGCAACAAGGAGATGCGCCATGCAAACCCGCAAATTAGGAACTGAACTCGAAGTCTTCCCCGTCGGCCTCGGCTGCATGGGCATGAGCTTTGTCTATGGCGGACAGCCGGAGGCGGAAGCCATCGCTACGCTGCGCCGCGCCATCGAGATCGGTGTCACCTTCTTCGATACCGCCGAAGTCTATGGCCCTTACGAGAACGAGATCCTGCTCGGCAAGGCGCTGAAGCCGGTACGCGAGAAGGTCACCATCGCCACCAAATTCGGCTTCAAGATATCCGAGCACGGTTCGGGCATCGACCGCATGATCGGCGTCGACAGCCGCCCTGAGCACGTCAAGGCGGTGGCGGAGGCCTCGCTGAAGCGGCTCGATACCGACGTCATCGACCTCTACTACCAGCATCGCGTTGACCCGAACGTGCCGATCGAGGACACGGTCGGCACCATGGCCGAACTGGTGCGCGAGGGCAAGGTGCGGGCGCTCGGCCTGTCGGAAGTGAGCGGCGCCACGCTGCGCCGGGCGCATGCCGTGCACCCGATCGCCGCCGTGCAGAGCGAGTATTCGCTGTGGAGCCGCGATCCCGAGGACGAGGTCTTTGCCGTTTGCCGCGAGCTCGGCATCGGCTTTGTCCCCTACAGTCCGCTCGGCCGCGGCCTGCTCACCGGCACCATCGCCAAGCGCGATACGCTCGGCGCCGGCGACTGGCGCCTCGGCCTGCCGCGCTTCCAGGCCGAAGCCATGGAAGCCAACAATGCCGTCATTGCCGTGCTGGAAAAGTTGGCGATGGAAAAGGGCGTGACAGCGGCACAACTGGCGCTCGCTTGGGTGCTGCACCAGGGCGATTTCATCGTGCCGATCCCCGGCGCGCGCAAGATCCGCCATTTGGAGCAGAACACGGCAGCGGCCGGGATCAAGCTGAGCGCCGCCGAGGTCGCGGCCATCGGCGACGCGCTGTCGCCCGACAAGGTCGTCGGCAAGCGCTATACCGAAGAGCTGCTGGCGCTGGTGAATGGTTAGACATTTCAGCTTGCTTTGAGACGCTGGCGGGACAGCGCCCCCCTCTGTCCGGCAGGACAGAGGGGGGCGCCTCGCGCTGACCTACCAAGGCACCACGCTGATCTCCGGCCAGTTCTCTCGCGCCCTCTTCCCCTTCGCCTCATGCGTCCGCTGGTTGTCCAGCACCCGGTTCGGCGTGATGCGGAACGAAAAAATGTCGTCGAGCCCGAACGGCGCCACCAGCTCCAACGCCTCGTCTGCGTCGTACCGCACCCCAACCGCATGCGTCTTCGACGCGAAATAGCCGACCGATTCACTCGCGCTCGTGTAGCGCGGGCATGCCTGCCCGAACTTGGCCGGATACCACAGGTGCACGCGTGCCTGATTTCGCACCTCCACCGGCAGCGTCAGTCCTTCGAAATGCTGCGCCGCCCGGCGGATCACCGCGTCCTCGGCCTCGTAGGAGAGATCGGTGCCGTCGAAATAGAACAGATCGACATCCTTGATGCCGTAGCCTGAGGGCCTGCCGGTGAGATGGTTCCAGATGCTGTTGTAGAGCGCGCCGGAAACCACCAGCCAGTCCGGCAGCTCCAGTTCACGCACTCGCGCCAGCGTTTTGGCCAGCAGCGGGTCCGCCGCCACGATTTCGAGGAACGCCGCGCGTTGCTCCTCGAAAGGCAGGCCGGAATAGCGGAGATGGTGCATCGCCCTTTGGAGGGCGATTCGCCATCGCTCCGCAATGCCTCATGTTCTGAGCACGCCGCCCGTCTGCTTGTTGACGTTCTCGACGATGCGCTTGGCCAGCGCCTCGAAATCCTCGTCGGTCAGCGTCTTTTCGACCGGCTGGATCGAGACTTCGATGGCGATCGACTTCTTGGCGGCGCCGAGCGCAGCGCCCTCGAAGACGTCGAACACCGAAACGCCGGTGACGAGCTTCTTGTCGGCGGCCAAAGCTGCCCGCACCAGCGTGCCGGCCTCAACCGTCCGGTCGACGACGAAAGCAAAATCGCGCTTCACCGCCTGGAAGGGTGAAAGCTCCAGCTTCGGCTTGGTGCGCGTCGGCTTGGCCTTCGGCTCCGGCACGGCATCGACAAAGACCTCGAAGCCGCAGAGCGGCCCGGAGGCGTCGAGCACTTCGAGCGTCTTTGGATGGAACTCGCCGAAAGTGCCGAGCACGGTCTTCGGCCCGAGCTTGATCGTGCCTGAGCGTCCGGGATGGTACCAGGCCGGGCCGCCGGGCTCGATCTGCAGCCTGTCGACCGGCGCGCCGCAGGCTTCGAGCGCCGCGATCGCATCGGCCTTGGCGTCGAACACCCCGACCGGCCCGGCATTGCCGGCCCAGCTGCGGCTCGAGCCTTCGAGCTTGGCGGTGCCCCGCCGCACGCCCGCGGCGACGCGCCGCTGCTGATCGGCCAAGTCGCCTTCATAGGTGCCGGAGACTTCGAACAGCGCCACGTCGCCGATGCCCCGATCGGCATTGCGCTGGGCGGCGCTGATCAGCCCGGGCAGCAGCGACGGCCGCATGTCGGACATGTCGGCGGCGATCGGGTTGGCGAGCTTCAGCCCGTTCTGGCCGCCGCCGAACAGCTCGGCGTGTTTCGCCGGAATGAACGACCAGGTGACCGCCTCCATCATGCCGCGCACGGCGAGCGCGCGCTTGGCGGCCCGGGTGCGCACCTGCAGCATGGTCAGGATCCTGCCGTTGACCGCGTCATGCGAGGTGAGCGGCTGCGGCGCTATGTTGTCGACGCCGTGGATGCGCATCACTTCCTCGACGAGATCGGCCTTGCCGTCGACATCCGGACGCCAGGAGGGGACCTTCACCTCGACGGCGTCACCTGAGCTGCGCGGCTCGAAGCCGAGACGGGTCAGTATAGTGAGCGCTTCTTCTCTCGGCACCTCGATGCCGGTCAGCCGCTTCACTTCCGACAGCGGGAAGGAAATGATCTTCGGCTTGTGGCCGGGATAGCCCGCCACCTCGATTTCCGTCGGCGTGCCGCCGCACAATTCCAGCACCAGCTTGGTCGCGAGCTCGACGCCGGGCACCATGAACTCAGGGTCGACGCCGCGCTCGAAGCGGTAGCGCGCATCGCTGATGATGCCGAGCGTGCGACCGGTGCGGGCCGTCGTGATCGGGTCCCAGAGCGCCGATTCGATCAGCACGTCGGTGGTGTTCTCGTCGCAGCCCGAATGCTCGCCGCCCATAATGCCGGCAATCGATTCGATGCCGTTGTCGTCGGCGATCACGCACATCTCGGGCGTCAGCGAGTATTCGCGTCCGTCGAGCGCCAGCACCTTTTCACCGTCCCTGGCGCGGCGCACCACAAGGTTGCCGGTGACCTTCTTCGCGTCGAACACATGCAGCGGCCGGCCGCGGTCGAAGGTGACGTAGTTGGTGATGTCGACCAGCGCGCTGATCGGCCGAAGCCCGATGGCGATCAGCCGCTGCTGCAGCCATTTCGGCGACGGGCCGTTCTTCACGCCCTTCACCAGAGTCAGCGCGAAGCCGGGGCAGAGTTCCGGTGCCTCGATCTTGACCTTGACCGGGCACATGCCGTCGCCGGCATGCGGCATGATCGCGCCGCCGGTCAGCCGGCCGAGGCCGCTCGCCGCGAGATCGCGGGCGATGCCGTAGACGCTGGTCGCATCGGGGCGGTTCGGCGTCAGGTTGATCTCGATCACCGGATCGTCGAGATGGGCGTAGGCGGCGAAGCTGGTGCCGACCGGTGCGTCTTCGGGCAGGTCGATGATGCCGGTATGCTCGTCCGAAAGCTGCAGCTCGCGTTCGGAGCACATCATGCCATGGCTCTCGACGCCGCGGATCTTGCCGACCGAAAGCGTGACGTCGATGCCGGGAATATAGGTGCCGGGCGCAGCAAAAGCGCCGACCAGGCCGGCGCGGGCGTTGGGCGCCCCGCACACCACCTGCACCGGCGGCTTGCCGTCGCCGGTATCGACCGTAAGCACCCGCAGCCGGTCGGCGTCGGGATGCTGCACGGCAGTCAGCACCTTGGCTATGACAAAGGGTTTTAGGCCCGCCTTGTCGTCGACATGTTCGACTTCGAGGCCGATCGCCGTCAGCCGCTCGACGATTTCGGCAAGCGAAGCGTCGGTCTCGAGATGGTCCTTGAGCCAGGAGAGGGTGAATTTCATGACTGTGTTCCGTAGGAAGGGCTTTGCGCGTCAGGTCTAGCCACGCTCGTCTTGAGGTGCCGCGGCAGTGAATCGGGCATATGCAGGAAGGGCAGCTGCTCGCGCACATGCGCATGCAGCGTCGGCCTGAAATAGGCAGGCATGTCCATGGCGCCGAGCGTGAAGTAAATATGGCCGGCGAGCCGCTCGTCGCTATAGGCGATCGGCGAGCCGCAAATGCCGCAGAACGAGCGCGCCACCGGGCCGTTCCGGTAGCTCTTCAGCGACTTGCCTTCGAGCGCGATCTGGTCGGCCGCGAAGCCGATAAAGGCCGACACCGGCGCGCCGCTGGCGCGCCGGCAATCGCCGCAATGGCAATAGCTGATGTGGTGCGGCTCGGCCGAGGCCTCGAACCGCACGGCACCGCAGCGGCAGCCCCCGGTGTGGGGAGCAGTCATGTGGAAAGGCCCCCGAACAGCGTCGGCATGTCGAGCGGCCGGAAGCCGTAATGCGTGAGCCAGCGCACGTCGGCGTCGAAGAAGGCGCGCAGGTCCGGCATGCCGTATTTCAGCATGGCGATGCGGTCGATGCCCATGCCCCAGGCAAAGCCCTGGTATTCGTCGGGATCGAGCCCGCCGTAACGCAATACGTTGGGATGCACCATGCCGCAGCCCAGGATCTCCATCCAGTCGGAGCCCTCGCCGAAGCGTACTTCGCCCGGCCGCGAGCGGTCGCACTGGATGTCGACCTCGAGGCTGGGCTCGGTGAACGGAAAGAAGGACGGCCGGAAGCGCATTTTTACGCTCGGCACTTCGAAGAAGGCCTTGCAGAATTCCTCCAGCACCCACTTCATGTTGGCGATGTTGGCGGTCTTGTCGATCACCAGCCCCTCGACCTGATGGAACATCGGCGAGTGCGTGGCGTCCGAATCCTGCCGGTAGGTCTTGCCGGGGATGACGATGCGGATCGGCGGATTCTGCTGCTCCATTGTGCGGATCTGCACGGGCGAGGTGTGCGTGCGCAAAAGCTTGCGCTCGCCCTTCTCGTCCGGCTGGAAGAAGAAGGTGTCGTGCATCTCGCGCGCCGGATGTCCCTCGGGGAAGTTGAGCGCGGTGAAATTGTAATAGTCGGTTTCGATGTCCGGGCCTTCGGCGATCGAGAAGCCGAGATCGCCGAAGATCGCCGCGATCTCGTCGATCACCTGGCTGATCGGATGGATACGGCCGCGCTCGGCCGGCGATTGCCGCACCGGCAGCGTCACGTCGACGGTCTCGGCGGCGAGACGGGCGGCGATCGCTACGTCCTTCAGCTCCGACTTGCGCGCCGTCAGCGCCTCGGTGACGCGGTTCTTCAGCCCATTGATCGCCGGGCCCTTGACCTGCCGCTCCTCGGTGCTCATCGCGCCGAGCGTTTTCAGCATCTCGGAGACCGAGCCCTTCTTGCCCAGCGCCGAGACGCGCACAGCCTCGATCGCCTGCTCGTCGGCCGCGGCCGCGATGTCGGCCATCAAAGAAGCTTCAAGGGTTTCAAGATTTCCAGCGGTGGCGTTCACGGCGAAACTCTCTCGATCGGGCAACCACCGGGGTTCGGCGCGTCACCAATTTGGTTGCATCAGGCATAAGAAAAACCCGCGCCAGCCGTGCCAGCGCGGGTTCCCCAAATCAGAATAGCGAATGCTTGGGAAGCGCTGGCTTAGGCGACAGCGCTCTCAAAAGCATTCGGCGTGGTGTTCTTCAGATACTCGAGCGCCACCTTGGCCTTGGCCACAAGGGCTGCGAAAGCCTGCGGTTCATGGATGGCCATGTCCGAAAGGATCTTGCGGTCGATCTCGATGCCGGCCTTGTTGAGGCCGTCGATGAAGCGGCCATAGGTCAGGCCGTGCTCGTGCACCGCCGCATTGACGCGCTGGATCCACAGCGCGCGGAACGAGCGCTTGCGGTTCTTGCGGTCGCGATAGGCGTACTGCAGCGACTTTTCCACCGCCTGCTTGGCGATGCGGATGGTGTTCTTGCGACGGCCGTAGAAGCCCTTGGCGGCTTTCAGGACCTTCTTGTGCTTGGCGTGGGCGGTGACGCCTCTCTTTACGCGTGCCATGTCATGATCTCCTTAAAACGCTGTTCCGGACCGAATGCTTAAAGGCCGTTCGGCAGAAAATTCTTGATGACCTTCTTGCCGTCCGGTTCAGCCAGAACCATCGTGCCGCGGGCATCGCGAATGAACTTGTTGGAACGTTTGATCATGCCGTGGCGCTTGCCGGCGGCAGCCGACAGCACCTTGCCGGTGGCGGTAATCTTGAACCGCTTCTTGGCGGCCGATTTGGTCTTCATCTTGGGCATTTTGCTACTCCGTAATGTGGCGCACCATCGCGCTTCTTTTCTCGCTTCGGGCCGACCAGAGCCCGAAAAGCAAATGAAACCGCCACGGCATGCCCTGCCGGGCGGTTTTTGTTTTTGCTCTGCGTATCGTGCTTTCCGTAAATCAGAGATGATTTCCGGCCCGATACGCAGAACGGCGGTCCTATAGATCAAACAGGGCTCGTGCGCAACACCTCACGCCCTGCGGCGCGCTGTCCCGTTCAGGGCAGCGTGAACCACACCGGCAGCACCCCCGACTGCTGCGCGCCGTCGATCAGTTCGAAGGCCGGCAGCGCCACCAGGAATACCAGCCCGTCGAGCAGCGTGTTTAACAGCAGGCGCGGCTTGAAGCTGCCGGTGTCGCCTTCCTGGTAGAGCGAAAGCTTTGGAAAGAAGCGCGGCACGCGCGCCAGATAGGCTTTGTAGGGAGCGCCGAGGACTTCCTTGAGATAGCGCTCCTCGCGCAGGATGACGATGTGGAACGCGCCGGCGCAAAGGACCGCGAAGAGGATGATGCCGGAAAACGAGCCGATCTGCGCGCCAACGCCGGCTGCCGCCACGGTCGAGAACAGATAGAGCGGGTTGCGGGTGATCGAATAGGGCCCGCCGGTGACCACTTCGGAGGATTTGCGGCCGCCGATGTAGAGCGTCGACCACAAGCGCCCGACGATGCCCAGGAAGATCAGGAGCACGCCGAACATCTCGATCGTCTCGTGCACGGGCGTCTCGGGAGGGAACGTCGACTGGCCGAACAGGAGTGCCGCAAACAGCACCACGATGAGCACCGCCAGCACGATGCGGCGCATATACTGGTAGCCGCCCAACCCTTCTATCTGGTTGTCGGTCGGGATCTTTGTTTCATCGACCATGGCCAATCCGATCGTCGTGTTTTGATCGCGATCGGGAAAATCCGATCGTCGATTTGGTCGCGATCGGGAAAATCCGATCGTCGATTTGCTCGCGATCGAGGAGCTCGATCGTCGAGAAGCCGGCGATCGGATAGAAAAACAGGCGCCCCGCCGATCGTCGGGTCGCCCTGCGCGGCAATTCAGGCGGATTTTGGAGCACCAAGCAGCGCCGGCCGGTCAATTCTCCTTCGCGAAACCGTGATCGGCGCGACAGTTTGCGGCGATCGCGCCGGAATGGCTCCAGGACGGAAAGGAAACGTGAGGCGCACCGTCAGCGGGGCGCCAGCACCATCATCATCTGTCGGCCTTCGAGCTTCGGCTCGGCCTCGACCTTGGCGATCGGCGCGACTTCCTCGCGCACCTTGTTCAGGAGCTGCATGCCGAGTTCCATATGCGCCATTTCGCGGCCGCGGAAACGCAGCGTCAGCTTGACCTTGTCGCCGTCCTCGAAGAAGCGCCGCACGGCCTTCATCTTGGTCTCGTAGTCATGGCTGTCGATGTTCGGGCGCATCTTGATCTCCTTGATCTCGATGACCTTCTGGTTCTTGCGCGCCTCGGCCGCCTTCTTCTGGTTGGCGTATTTCAGCTTGCCGAGATCGAGGATCTTGACGACGGGCGGCTGCGCGTTGGGCGATATCTCGACGAGATCCAGCCCGGCCTCTTCGGCCAGCAGCAGCGCGTCGTTGATGGAAACTTCGCCACGGTTGTGGCCTTCTGCGTCGATGAGCTGGACCCGGGGCACCCGGATGTCTCGATTGGAGCGCGGACCGTCCTTGGTCGGGGCCGCTGCTTTGAAAGGTCTGCGAATGGTCGTGGTCTCCTCGGCCGTTTCGTTCAGGGTTTCTTTGAGTTCAATCGCTTGGACGCGCCTATGTGGTGAGCGCGCGGCCGGAGTCAATAGCACAGCCTCGCCAGGAAATCACCTCAAAGCTTGCCATTGCCTGCACCAAGCAAAGAAAAGGTGCGAGCACTTTTCCGCGAACCGCCGGATGTGCCAAAAGACCGGCCGGAAGGACGAGGTCATGGACGCCAGCGCACCAGTTTTCATCGACGTGAACGGAACGCAGATCGCTGTCAGGCAGGCGCCGGGCTCAGCGCCGGGCATCGTCTGGCTGGGCGGCTACAAGTCCGACATGCTGGGCACCAAGGCCGAGGCGCTGTCGGCCTGGGCGAGCCGCGAAGGCCGCGCCTATCTGCGCCACGACTATTCCGGCCACGGCGAATCGGGCGGCGAATTCGCCGAGGGCACGATCTCGAAATGGCTGGCCGAGAGCCTCGCCGTCTTTCGCCGCTTCAGCAAGGGCAAGCAGATCCTGGTCGGCTCCTCGATGGGGGCGTGGATTGCGCTGCGCATGGTGCAGGAATTGCGCAAGGCCGGCGACGACCGCATCGCCGGCCTGTTGCTGCTTGCGCCGGCGCCCGACTTTACCGTCGAGCTGATCGAGCCGGTGCTGACCAGGGCGCAGAAGCGCGACCTTTCGAAAAAGGGATTTTTCGAGGAACCGTCCGACTATTCCGCCGAGCCCTATATCTACACGCGCGCGCTGATCGAGGACGGCCGCGCGAACCGGGTGATGACCGGGCCGATCGACACCCATTGCCCGGTTCATATCCTGCAGGGTCTCGCCGATCCCGACGTGCCTTCCGGCCATGCGCTGAAGCTCGCCGCACTGCTGCCGGCCGATGACGTCACGCTGTCGCTTATCCCCGACGGCGATCATCGCCTCTCCCGCCCGGAGGATCTCGACATGCTCAACCGCGCCGTCGGCGACCTGATCCAGCGGGTTTCATGAGCATGCGCATTTCAATCCCGATATCCGCCTTTGTTGCGGCGATCGTCGGCTTTGGCGGCACTTTGGCCATCGTCATTGCCGCCGCCAAGGCGATCGGCGCCACTCAGATCGAGACCGCGAGCGGAGTGACGGCCATCTGCCTGGCCATGGCCATCGAATGCCTGTGGCTGTCCTGGCGCACGAAAATGCCGGTCATCACCGCCTGGTCGACGCCGGGCCTGGCGCTGATCGCGGCCTCCAGCGGCTTCACCATGGCGCAAGCCGTCGGCGCTTTCATCGTCACCGGCATCCTGTTGATCGCCACCGGTCTGTTCAAGCCGCTGACCCGGCTGATCGCGCAGATTCCGGCCTCGGTGGCGTCCGGCATGCTGGCCGGCATCCTGGTCGGCTTCGCCATCAGTGCGGTCAAGGCCATTCCCGCCGATCCGTGGCTGATCCTGCCGCTGATCGCCGCCTTCTTCGTCATCCGGCTGTTCAACCCGGCGGTTTCGGTCCTTGTCGTGCTGATCGGCGGCGGCCTTGCCGCCTTCCTCACCGGCCGCGTCGGCGGCCTGCCGGCGCCGGAATTGTCGACACTGACGCTGATCGCTCCGCAGTTCACCGTTTCGGCGATCATTGGCCTGGCCTTGCCGCTCTACCTCGTCACCATGGCCTCCCAGAACCTCTCCGGTCTCGCGGTGCTGAAAGCCGCCGGCTACCACCCGGAACCTGGCCCGCTGATCGGCGTCACCGGGCTGTTCTCGCTGCTCTCGGCGCCGTTCGGCGCCTCGACGACCAATCTGGCGGCGATCTCCGCGGCGATCTGCACCGGCCCGGATGTCCATCCGGATCCCGCCGAGCGCTGGAAGACGGGGCCGTTCTATGCGCTCGCCTATCTGGTCTTCGCCATCTTCGGCGCTTCGCTGGTGGCGATCTTCGCCGTCCTGCCGCAGAGCCTGATCGTGCTGGTCGCCGGCCTGGCGCTGATGGCGCCTTTAGCCAACGCGCTCTCGATCGCGCTCCATGATGCGGGCGAGCGCATGCCGGCCACGCTCACCTTTGCGGTGACGGCCTCAGGGCTCACCTTGTTCGGCGTCGGCGCGGCTTTTTGGGGGCTGGTCGCCGGAATGGCAGTGCTTTTCCTCGAGAAACTCAAAAAGCGATAATCATTTCAGGCCTTTCGCCGGTTTTGGCCGGACTTGCCTTGAATCGCCGATTTCGCCTTCCCATTTCGATTCCACGCAGCCGGTTTGGCTGTCTCCAACGGAAGGATTGGGAGAAAATGAACACAAGTGCATTGATCCGTCCGGCCTGGACGCCGGCGACCATCGCGCTGATGGTGATCGGCTTCATGGTGTTCTGGCCGCTGGGCTTCGCCATGCTTGCCTACATCATCTGGGGCGACCGGCTCGAAGGCTTCAAGCGCGATGTCAACCGCGCCACCGACGGCATCTTCGCCGGCTGCCGCCGTGGCTCGGAAAAGGCGGCCCGCTGGGGCCATGGCTCGTCCCGCACCGGCAACGTCGCTTTCGACGACTGGCGCGAGAAGGAACTTGAGCGCCTCGCCGAGGAGCGCCGCAAGCTCGACGAGATGCTGAACGAGTTCGACGAGTATGCCCGCGAGCTGCGCCGTGCCAAGGACCAGGAAGAGTTCGACCGCTTCATGGCCGAGCGTAACAAGCGGACCGCGCCAACCACGACGAGTGGTCCAACCGGAGCGACGGGGCCGAAGCGCGGCAAGGGGTCGAACCTCCTTGACGACTGAGCCTCAATCATAAGACTCGGCCGACATGCGGCGTCGCGCGAGCGGCGCCGTTTCTTTTTTGTTCTCCATGTAGCCTCACTCTACTGGTCGTTTTTCTCGAATCGCGTATCGTCCGGCCATGACCCTCGGCTTCTTTCGCAATCTGACCAAGCCAGAACCCAAGCCCGTCGTGGAGCGCGAGCATTGCGTCGCCGGCCGCACCCTGCCGCTCAAAATCGTCGAAAGCGCGAGGGCCCGGCGATTGACGCTGCGTATCGATTCCGGCGGCCAGGGGCTGCGCATAACGGTGCCGCCCGGCTTGCGCCGCGGCGAGGTGGAGAAGTTCCTCGACCGCCATCAGGACTGGCTGGAGCAGCGCCTAGCCAAGGTGCCGATGCGCCCGCAGGTGCGGCCCGGCATCAAGATCCCGATCCGCGGCGTGCCGCACCGCATCGTCCATGAGCCGGCCAAACGCGGCACCGTCACCATCGCGCGCGACGAGCGCGGCCCGCTGCTCATCATCCATGGCGAGCGTGTCCACCTGCCGCGCCGCATCGCCGATTATCTGAAACGCGAGGCCAAGCGCGAGATCGAGAAGCTGGTGGTCAAGCACACCGAGGCGATCGGCAAGCGCGCCAAGGCGATCCGCTACAAGGATACCTCCAGCCGCTGGGGGTCATGCACCTCGGAGGGCAATCTGTCCTTCTCGTGGCGCATCATGATGGCGCCGCCGCCGGTCATCAATTACCTGGTGGCGCATGAGGTCGCGCATCTGAAAGAGATGAACCACGGACCGAAATTCTGGAAGCTGTGCGAAAAGCTCTGCCCCGACACCGATCGCTGCAAGGACTGGCTGAAGCGCAACGGCGGCGCGCTGCAGGCGATCGTGTTTGAGTAGGCGTCGCCCTGGCACCCGTATAGCTGGCGGCCCACCGCAGCCGCTCAATCGTCATTCGCCGCGTTGAGTTCCTCCGGCCGCAGCCCTTCCTCACTCGCATGCGGCCACGGCAAAAAATTCCGGTCGAACGCGTCGCTGCCGAAATAGTCGAGCGCCCGGTGCGCCTCGGCGCCGTTGAAAGCGGACTTGTCGATCAGATGCGCGATCACCTCGCGCGCCTGCGCGATCTTCTGTCTGAGTTCGGCGACGGTCTTGTCGGTCATGATCTTCCTGCTCCCGCCTGTGTCCCTATTCGAAAGGTAGCGCTTTCCGCCGGCCCGGCAACGGCATGCTTTTTCTCGACTCTTGCGGCTTTTCGTGCCAATCCCGCGCCATGACGCTCGACATCAAGATCTGCGGATTGAAGACCGACACCGCGATGGCCGCCGCGCTTGCCGGCGGGGCCAGCCATGTCGGCTTCATCTTCTTTGCCAAAAGCCCGCGCTTCGTCGATCCGGCCGAGGCTGGCCGTCTGCGCCAGGCGGCCATCGGCAAGGCCAAGGCGGTTGCCGTCACCGTGGATGCGGATGATGCCCTTCTCGACGAGATTGTCGCGAGGATGCAGCCGGATATGCTGCAACTGCATGGTTCCGAAACGCCGGTGCAGGTGGCCGAGCTCAAGACCCGCTACGGCCTGCCGGTGATGAAGGTACTGTCGGTCAGCGAAGCCGCGGATCTCGAGCGGATAAGGCCCTATGTCGGCGTTGCCGACCGCTTGATGTTCGACGCCAAGCCGCCCAAGGGATCGCAATTGCCTGGCGGCAATGGCGTCGCCTTCGACTGGCGGATCCTTGCCGGCCTTGACGCCGGCCTCGATTACATGCTTTCCGGAGGGCTCAACGCCGCCAATGTCGGCGATGCCCTCAGACTGGCCAATCCGCCCGGGATAGACATCTCCTCCGGCGTGGAGAGCGCTCCGGGCGTCAAGGAACCGGCGCTGATCGAGCAGTTTTTCCGGGCCGTCAGGGCCGCGCGCGACGACCGCGCCGCCTGAGGAAGTTTTCAAACCCGAGCATGTCCCGGAAAAGTGGGAACCGGTTTTCCGATAAGGACGTGCTCAGAAGCAAAGACTCAGGAGATCGGCGATGAACAGGCCGGCTATGCCCAATTCCTTCCGCACCGGGCCCGACGAGCAGGGCATGTTCGGCATTTTCGGCGGCCGCTTCGTCGCCGAGACGCTGATGCCGCTGATCCTCGATCTCGAAGAGCAGTGGAACAAGGCCAAGAATGATCCGGAGTTCAAGGCGGAGCTGGAGAACCTTTCGACCCATTATGCCGGTAGACCGTCCAAGCTCTATTTCGCCGAAGGCCTGACGAGGCATCTTCGGGAGGTTTCCTCGGCGAAGGGCCTCGGGGGCGGCGCCAAGGTCTATTTCAAGCGCGAGGACCTGAACCACACCGGCTCGCACAAGATCAACAATTGCCTCGGCCAGATCCTGCTCGCCAAGCGCATGGGCAAGAAGCGCATCATCGCCGAGACCGGTGCCGGCCAGCATGGCGTCGCTTCCGCCACGGTCGCTGCGCGCTTCGGCTATCCTTGCGTGGTTTACATGGGTGCCACCGACGTCGCCCGCCAGAGCCCGAACGTCTTTCGCATGAAGCTGCTCGGCGCCGAGGTGCGCCCGGTCACCGCCGGCCACGGCACGCTGAAGGACGCCATGAACGAAGCGCTGCGTGACTGGGTCACCAATGTCGAGGACACCTATTACCTGATCGGCACCGCCGCCGGCCCGCATCCCTATCCGGAGCTGGTGCGCGACTTCCAGTCGGTGATCGGCACGGAAGCGCGCGCCCAGATGCTGGAGCAGGAAGGCCGGCTGCCCGACGTCATCATCGCTGCCGTCGGCGGCGGCTCCAACGCCATTGGCCTGTTCCACCCGTTCCTCGACGACAAGGATGTGCGCATCATCGGCATCGAGGCCGGCGGTCGCGGCCTCGACGGCGTCGAGCACTGCGCGTCGATGAATGCCGGCGCGCCGGGCGTGCTGCACGGCAATCGCACCTATCTCTTGCAGAATGCGGACGGCCAGATTCTCGACGGCCATTCGATCTCGGCCGGTCTCGATTATCCGGGCGTCGGGCCCGAGCATGCCTGGCTGCGCGATTCGGGCCGCGTCGAATATGAGCCGATCCTCGACGACGAGGCGCTGGAGGCCTTCCAACTGACGACCCGCGTCGAAGGCATCATCCCGGCGCTGGAATCGGCGCACGCCATCGCGCATGCGATGAAGATCGTGCCGAAAATGGACAAGGACCAGATCGTCATCGTCAACCTGTCCGGCCGCGGCGACAAGGACGTGCACACGGTGGCCAAGATGCTGGGCATGGAGATCTGACAATGACGACCCGCATCGACCGCCGCATGGCGAAGCTCAAATCCGAGGGCCGTCCGGCTTTGGTCACCTATTTCATGGGCGGCGATCCGGATTACGACACTTCGCTCGCTATCATGAAGGCGCTTCCCGGCGCCGGCAGCGATGTCATCGAGCTGGGCATGCCGTTCTCCGATCCGATGGCCGACGGCCCGGCCATTCAGGCGGCGGGTCTCAGGGCGCTGAAAGGCGGCCAGACGCTGGTCAAGACGCTGAAGATGGCGTCCGAATTCCGCGCCGGGGACGACGAAACGCCGATCGTGCTGATGGGCTACTACAACCCGATCTACATTTACGGCGTCGATCGCTTCCTGGCCGACGCCAAGGTGAGCGGCATCGACGGCCTGATCGTTGTCGACCTGCCGCCGGAAATGGACGAGGAGCTCTGCGTTCCGGCGCTGAAGGCGGGCATCAATTTCATCCGCCTGGCGACGCCGACCACCGACGACAAGCGCCTGCCGAAGGTGCTCGAGAACACCTCCGGCTTCGTCTACTACGTGTCGATGACGGGCATCACCGGCTCGGCCTTGGCCGACACTGCCAAGGTGTCGGCGGCGGTCAAACGCATCAAGGGTCACACCGCGCTGCCGGTCTGCGTCGGCTTCGGCGTCAAGACCGCCGAGCAGGCGCGTACCATCGGCGCCTCCGCCGACGGCGTCGTCGTCGGCACGGCGATTGTCAACGCGGTCGCCAATGTGCTCGGGCCCAAGGGCGAGAAGACCGCCGATCCGGCCGAAGCGGTCGCCACGCTGGTCAGCGGGCTTGCCCAGGGCGTCCGCTCGGCCCGCCTTGCTGCCGCCGAATAGTCTGACTATTTGTTTTTACGCAATTCCGGACGGAAAACCGCCGCACACTTTTCCTGGAATTGCTGGACGTCTCTTCGTCGGGACAGGAGCCGAAGCGATGAACTGGATCACCAACTACGTTCGACCGAAGATCAATTCGATGCTCGGCCGGCGCACCGACATGCCGGAAAATCTCTGGATCAAGGATCCCGAGACCGGCGAGATGATCTTCCACAAGGACCTCGAATCCAACCAGTTCGTCATCCCGTCTTCCGGCCACCATATGAAGATCTCGGCCAAGGAGCGGCTGAAATACTTCTTCGACGACGGCAGATACGAGACCCTGGAAAACCCCAAGGTCATGCAGGATCCGCTGAAGTTCCGCGATGAGAAGCGCTACACCGATCGGCTGAAAGAGGCGAAGGCCAAGACAAGCCTCGAGGACGCGATTCTTAACGCAGTCGGCACCATCGAAGGCCTGCCGGTGGTGGTTACCGTGCAGGATTTCGCCTTCATGGGCGGCTCGCTCGGCATGGCCGCGGGCGAGGCCATCGTCCATGCCTTCGAGGTCGCTTTGCAGCGCAGGCGGCCGCTGATCCTGTTCGCCGCCTCGGGCGGCGCCCGCATGCAGGAAGGCATCCTCTCGCTGATGCAATTGCCGCGCACCACGGTCGGCGTCGACCGGCTGAAGGAAGCCGGCCTGCCCTATATCGTGGTGCTGACCAACCCGACCACCGGCGGCGTGACCGCCTCCTATGCCATGCTGGGCGACGTTCACATCGCCGAGCCCGGCGCGCTGATCGGCTTCGCCGGGCCGCGCGTCATCGAGCAGACGATCCGCGAGAAACTCCCCGATGGCTTCCAGCGCGCCGAATATCTGATGGAACACGGCATGGTCGACATGGTGGTCTCGCGTCTGGAGATGCGCTCGACCATCGCACGACTGTTGAAGATGCTCCTCAAGACCCCAGTGGCCGAGACGCCATTGGAGCCTGAGATCCTGCCGCCGGCGGTCGTCAACGCCGAATCCCGGCCGCAGGCCTGACGCGACATCGTTTGCCGCCCACGCGATTGCGCCAACTGCGCTGCGCAGTAGCCGTTTGCGCATGATCCCTTTCCAAAACCGATCCCGGTTCGGGCTCATGCGCCAGAGCAATTCCAGCAAGAGTGCGCAGCGGTTTTGCGTCCCAAATTGCACACGAACGAAAAGGATTGAAGGCGATCCTGTTCTTTCGCCGCAAATGCTCTAGGATTCCGCCATGACAACGCTCGCCGCCGATCGTGAAATCGAACATCTGATGACGCTCCATCCGAAAGGTTTCGACCTTTCGCTGGACCGCATCGCCCGCCTGCTCGAGCGTCTCGGCAACCCGCAGGACCGGCTGCCGCCGGTCATCCACATCGCCGGCACCAACGGCAAGGGCTCCTGCGCCGCCTTCTCGCGGGCGCTGCTGGAGGCGGCCGGTCATCTCGTCCATGTCCACACCTCGCCGCATCTGGTGAACTGGCACGAGCGCTACCGGCTGGCCGCCGAGGGCGGCGGCAAGCTGGTCGACGACGATGTCTTTGCCGAGGCCATCGCGCGCGTCGCCAAGGCCAATCA